>JAITCK010000239.1 GCA_031283115.1 Cellulomonadaceae bacterium
TGCGCCGCCTGTCATTGCTGCTACAGCGGAGGCGTCGATGGCACCGGTGACGGGGGCGGGGTTGAGGCGGGCTGCCAGGGAGGCTGTGGGCACTACCCGGTATCCGAGCGAGGGCGCGAATCCGAGCCGGGCCAGGAACCGTTGCATGGTGCGGGAACCGGCTTGTGGCGTGCCGTACACGAAGGGGGCGCCAACGTCTCCGGCTGCTTGCGCGACTCGCGCCACTAGGGCATGGCCTACGCCTGCGCGGCGGGCGGCAGGGTCAACAAAGATGGTGTCGATGACGATTCCGGGGGCTTCAGCGAACAGGTGGGGGCCTACGGTTCGGGCTAAGGCGAAGCCGACTACGCGACCGTCAAGGTCTGCAGCCCACACGCTGCCGCCTGCCGCCATGTAGAGGGACAGGTGGCCGCGTAGTTCGTCGTCGGTGGTGGGTTCGAGTCCTGTCACTGACGCTGTTGACGCCCGAGCGTCAGCAGACAAAACGACAATCTCGGCGATGTCGGTTTCGCTGGCTTCGCGCACCACCACTGAGGCGGGCAGCGGCATCAGGCGCCGCCAACCTGCTCGATGACAGCGTCAGATACTTCACGCATGGTGAGGCGGCGGTCCATGGAGGTTTTTTGGATCCAACGGAAGGCTTCTGGTTCGCTCAAGCCCATCTTGGATTGGAGTAGGCCTTTGGCCCGGTCGACACGTTTGCGGGTTTCGAAGCGTTCTTGGAGGTCGTCGATTTCGTCTTTGAGTTGGCCGATTTCCTGGTAGCGGGTGATGGCGATTTCCACGGCGGGCAGCAGGTCGGCGGGGGTGAAGGGTTTGACAACGTAGGCCATAGCGCCAGCGTCGCGGGCCCGCTCCACGAACTCGGTTTGTGAGAAGGCGGTGAGCAGTACGACGGGGGCGGCGCCTGCTTTGCCGATCTGTTCGGCGGCGGTGATGCCGTCCATTTCCGGCATTTTGACGTCCATCACAACGACGTCAGGTTTGAGTTCGAGCGCCAACTCGACGGCTTTTGCGCCGTCCCCGGCTTCACCGACAACTTCGAAACCGGCTTCTCGGAGGGTTTCGATGACGTCCATGCGGATGAGGGCTTCGTCTTCAGCGACGACGGCGCGGCGGGCCGGGCGGGCCGGGGTTGCAGCGGCTTGATCAGCGGCTTTAGCGGCGGCGGCTTCGGCGGCTTCGCCGACGAGGGGGGGAAGATCGAGCAGGGGCTTTTTATTGGTGGTCGAGGTCACGCCCCCATCCTATGACGCATTGGCGGCCTCGGCGTTAGGCATGGCAGCCGAAATGTGGTTCCATAGGCGCGTTGGTTGTGGTTTTTCCGCTGTGCGGTAGCCGCGACGAGCCTCGGTGGCGGAACTGGCAGACGCGCTCGACTCAAACTCGAGTTCCTCACGGAGTGTGGGTTCGAGTCCCACCCGAGGCACGTAATAGGTGTGGCCCCCGTTCGCGGGGGCCACACCTATTACGCGCTCCAGTGCTGCGGGACTGCGACACATCACGTTGCATGTGTTGCGCGCATCACATCTGCGTTTACGCTGTCCTGCATGTCTCGCATTTTTGATGACGCCACCACGCTGATTGGCGGCACTCCCCTGGTTCGTATCAACCGCCTGACCGCTGATTCCACCGCGACCGTGCTGGCCAAACTTGAGTTTTATAACCCCGCCAACTCGGTCAAGGACCGTCTGGGTGTGGCCATCATTGACGCCGCTGAGGCTTCGGGGGAACTACAGCCGGGCGGCACCATTGTGGAGGGCACATCCGGCAACACGGGCATCGCCTTGGCTTGGGTGGGCGCCACCCGCGGCTACAAAGTGGTCCTGGCTATGCCAGAAACTATGAGCGTGGAACGCCGCGCCGTGTTGCGGGCTTTCGGCGCCGAACTGGTTCTCACCCCTGGCGCAGACGGCATGAAGGGGGCTGTGGCTGCTGCTGAACATATTGCTGCTACTCGGCCTGGCGCAGTTTTGGCCCGCCAGTTCGAGAATGAAGCCAACCCGGCTATTCACCGCAAGACCACTGCCGAAGAGATTTGGGCGGACACGGACGGCGGCGTCGATATTGTTGTCGGCGGTATTGGCACAGGCGGAACCATCACGGGTGTGGGCCAGGTGCTCAAGTCCCGCAAACCTGACGTGAAGATTGTCGCCGTGGAACCGGCCGAGTCGCCTATTCTCAACGGTGGCGCCCCAGGACCGCACAAGATTCAGGGGATCGGCGCCAACTTTATTCCCGACATTCTCGACCGGTCTGTCATCGACGAGGTCATCGACATTGACGCCGACCGGGCTGTCGCGGTGGCCCGGCAGACCGCCACAGATGAGGGCCTGCTAGTGGGGATTTCGTCGGGGGCTTCCCTGGCTGCCGCTATCGACTTGGCTGCCCGCCCGGAGAACGCCGGAAAAACCATTGTCGCTATCGTCCCTGACTTTGGTGAGCGTTACCTGTCTACCGTCTTGTTCAGCGACCTCATGGACTAATGTGACGTAATGCGCTTCATCGAGATTCTGTTGGAGGACCTTGACGCTGCGCACGCCCACGATCCGGCCGCACGGTCGCGTTTGGAGGTGGCTTTCGCCTATCCGGGTGTTCACGCCTTGTGGGTGCACCGGCTCAGTCACCGCATGTGGCAGCTGCCGGGACTGCGGATTCCGGCCCGGTTAATTTCACAGTTGGCCCGCTTTTTGACGGGTATTGAGATTCATCCCGGTGCCGTGATTGGGCGTCGCCTCTTTATCGACCACGGTATGGGTGTGGTGATCGGGGAAACCACCCACATTGGTGACGACTGCCTGCTGTTTCACGGCTCCACCTTGGGTGGCACAAAAATGCAGCGCGGCAAACGCCACCCCACCCTGGCTGACCGGGTCATGGTGGGGGCGGGCGCTAAAGTGCTTGGCCCTATCACGTTGGGTGATGACGTTCAGGTGGGCGCCAACGCCGTAGTCATCAAGGACGTGCCTGCTGGCGCGGTGGCCGTGGGTGTGCCCGCGAAAATCCATTTCCCCAAGCAGCCGGTGGGGCAGCGGGACCGTAACGTCGATCCCGCCACCCTCATCGAATATTCGATCTAACTCACCAGACACGCTCACTACCAGATGTGGACGCGCTGGTTTTCGGGTAGGTAGAGGGCGTCGCCTTCGGTCACGTCGAAGGCTTCATAGAACTCGGGGATGTTGCGGATGACGCCGTTGCAGCGGAACTCGTCAGGCGAGTGCGGGTCGGTGGCGATACGGACTTTGACTTCCTCATCGCGGCCTTTGGTTTGCCAGGCTTGCGCCCACCCATAGAACACGCGCTGGCCGCCGGTCAGGCCGTCAATGATGGGTGCGGTCACGTCGGCAGGGTCGACGGTTTGTCCGTTGGCGGCGGCTTCTTTTGCGAGGGCAATCCGGTAGGCCTTGATGGCGATGGATAGTCCGCCCAGGTCGCCAATGTTTTCGCCCAGGGTGAGGGCGCCGTTGACGTGCGGGCCGTCGCCCTTGAATTGGACGGGCGTGTAGGCGTCGTACTGGTCGATCAGGGCTTTGGTTCGCACCTCGAATTCGGTGCGGTCTTCGGGGGTCCACCAGTCGGCGAGTTTGCCGTCTCCATCGTATTCGGAGCCTTGGTCGTCGAATCCGTGGCCGATTTCGTGGCCGATCACGCCGCCGATGCCGCCATAGTTGACGGCGTCGTCGGCGTCGGCGTCGAAGAAGGGGGGTTGGAGGATGGCGGCGGGGAAGACGATTTCGTTCATGCCGGGGTTGTAGTAGGCGTTGACGGTTTGTGGCGTCATAAACCATTCGTCTCGGTCGAGGGGTTTGCCGATCTTGTTCAACTCGTAGGCGAGGTCGAAAATGTCGGATTGGCGAATGTTGTCGATCAGGTTGTCGGCGGTGATGTCGAGGCCCGTGTAGTCGCGCCATTGGGTGGGGTAGCCGATTTTTGGCGTGAACTTGTCCAGTTTGGCTAGGGCTTTTTCGCGGGTGGCTGGGGTCATCCAGTCGAGGTTGCTGATGGATTGCCGGTAGGCCTCAGTGAGGTTGGCGACCAGGTCGTCCATGCGCTGCTTGTGGGTGGGCGGGAAGTGGCGGGCCACATATTCTTGGCCGACTGCTTCTCCGAGCACGCTTTCAACGACGGCGACGCCGCGCTTCCAGCGTTCGCGGACTTCTTGCGCTCCGGTGAGGGCGCGTCCGTAGAAGTCGAAGTTGGCTTGGACGATGGCGTCGGTCAGGTAGGCGGCGCGTTTGATGATGACGCGCGCCACCCCCCAGGCTTTCCAGTCGTCGAGGTTTTCGCTGGCCCACAGGGCGGCGAAGCCGGTGAAGTAGGAGGGCTGGGAGACGATGAGCTGGTCGAAGGCGCCTTCTGGCCCGGCCAGGGCGTGTACCCAGCGGGTGAAGTCGAAGCCGGGCGCTGACGCGGCCAGTTGACCCAGCGTCATGGGGTTGTGGGTTTTGGTGACGTCGCGGCAGGCGACTACGTCCCAGTGGTGGGCGGCCAGGCGGGTTTCTAGGGCGACAATGCGTTGGGCGATGGCTGCGGCGGTGTCGTCGTTGTCGGGTAGGCCTAGGGCGGTCAGGCCGCCGCCGAGGCGAAGCATCCGGGCCAGGTGGGGGGCGTATTTGTCGCGGATTTCGGTGTGCTGGTCTTCCCGATAGTAGGCTTCATCGGGTAGGCCTAGGCCGCCTTGGTACAGGTAGACCTTGTAGATTTCGGGGTTGTCGGCGTCGTTGTCTACGTAGAAGCCGAAGGCGCTGGCTGCGCCGACTCGTTGCAGGCTGCCGAGAACGTCAACGAGGTCGGCTGCGGTGGGGGCGGCGGCGATGGCGGCCATTTCGTCGGTGATGGGGCTGGTGCCGAGTGTTTCGATGCGGCTGGTGTCCATGAAACTGGAGTAGAGGTCGCCGATTTTGGCGTTGATGCTGCCGGGTTTGAGGTCGGGTGCGGCGGACAGGTCTTCGATGATCTGTTTGACGTGTTCTTCGGATGCGTCGCGTAACTGGCGGAAGGCGCCGTCGATGGACCTGTCGGCGGGGATGACGTGGCTGGCCAGCCATTTGCCGTTGACGTGCCGGAAGAGGTCGTCTTGCGGGCGGGTGGCTGCGTCGATTTGGGTCAGGTCGATGCCCGATGGGCGCGTCATCGCGGAGGTCGTTTCAGTCATGCCCGCTACTTTACGCGGCCTACACCCCTACACCCGGGCGTTTGAGGCATCCTGAGACGCCGCAGGCGGCGTGGAGAGGCGCTGGGTGAGGCTCGCCGCGCTTCTGCTTTGCCGGGTCCACCTCTAGCGGTCTTTGAAGTAGTTGAATAGGTGTTTTTCTTTGATGGTGCTGGCTGCGAGTAGTGCGCCTGCAAGGGTGAAAGTGAATCCTTGCAGTATGTAGAGGCCTGTCCTGGTGGTGAGGGGGGCGATGTCTTGTGCGGGGAGGGTGTGGATTGACAGTGTGATGAGGGGGTAGGCGATCATGCAGGCCATTGCGGCCCATATGCCAGTCTCGATAGCGGTCTGTGTGACAAGTGATGCCCTGTCCATGCCTGCGTGGAGTGAGGAGGCCATTTCGAGTCGGCGGCGGCGGGTTATCCACCAGCCCACAGCGAAGGCGGCAACACCTGCCGCGATGGGGATGAGTCGGGTTGGCCGATGGTTGAAAGCGTTGAGGTCAAGTTCGGTACCTAGGCTGGCGTTGACTTGTGTGACCTCGGCGGGAAGTTCTTGTGGGCCGGCACTTGGTATGACCGTGCTGCGCAGTAGTGTTGCGGTGTGGTTGGGGTCGCTTTTGGGCGCGTCGACCCAGCATTGGTCGAACGGCGCTGAATGAGGGCCGGGCGGTTCTGGCGCCACAATGGCGTAGGCGAGTCCGCTTTGTCTGCCGTCTGCCGGATAGACGTAGGTGCCTGCGATGTGGGCTTGGGTGAATGTTCCGCTGAGTGTGACACCGAGGGTGCCTCCTGGGGTCAGCGTGTAGCGGTCTACGACTTCTGGGCCAGCGAATATCCCTGGGTCAGCCCCCACAGTTTGGGTCGGCAGAAGGGCTTGCGCCCCGGCTCTAGCGCCGACGAAACCGGTGGTGACAGCGTGCACGGGGATGGATGAACTAGGGGTCGTTACGGCACGGACTTCTGCGGGGTGGGCGCGGATAGCGCCTGCTGCCCTGATGGATGGGAGGGTGCCAAGTGCATCGCAGAGGACGCCGTCTACGTGTCCGGGGGCGGTCACGGTGAGTAGTGATGCGCCTGCTTGGTTCCATTGGTGGGCTGTGGTGACGAGTTGTCCGATGGCTCCTATGTCGAGGCTGGCCAGCATGGTGATGATGAGCGCGAGGCAGGGTGCCCAGATTGCCGCGCCTGTGGTTCCCGTGGTGAGGTTGCGCCACGCCTCGCTGACAATATCTCGCGGGGACATGTGGTGGTTTGCTGCGGGTTGTGGGGTTCTCATCGGAAATCCGCCAGATTGATGCGGTCGGTACAGGCGGTGATGATGTCAGGGTCATGGGTGGCGACAAGAACGACGGCTCCGGTTCCTGCGAGGGCCGAGAACGATGTTGCGACAAGGGCGGAGGACGTGGGGTCGAGTTGGGCTGTGGGTTCGTCAACGAGCAGGAGGTCGGGCCTGCTTGCTAGTGCGCGGGCCAGGAGCAGTCTTTGAGCCTCGCCGCCGGACAGGGCACGAAACTCGCGCAATGCGACATGGCTGAGGTTGAACTTTTCCATCAGGGCCATTGCTTCTACCTGGGCGTGCGGGCGTCGGATCCCTAACGTCAGAAGCGGGAGGGTGACGTGGTCGAGTGCCGTGCGCCGTGGTAGGCCGTGGGGGTTTTGAAAGGCCCACCGCACCACCGGCATCCCGGTTCGCTCGACACTACCTGCTGTTGGGGGGAGCCAGCCCGCCGCAATAGCCAGGAGCGTGGATTTACCTGAACCGGATGGACCCATGATCGCATAAACCCGCCCTGGCAGGCAGGTGGCGGTGAGGTTTGTAAACAGTGGCCCTGGCCCAAAGTCGTGTGTAAGTCCGGTCAACTCCAGAGGCATGGTCGTTACCTCCCGCAGTCAGCCCGACTCGGCGCACTGTTGACGGCGGCGGGTTTGGGGTCGCTGATAGTGACGAAGGTCTGTCCCAGCGATGAACCAACAATCGTCACAGGCGTGACATCCCCCGTATCGGCGATGACGCACGTCTTGGCCGCCTCGGTAATGACCGCGCTGGGTGGAACTACGGCAATATCCATCGGTTCCGCGAGTGCCCATTCGGCGGGGAGGCGGGGCGTATCAGGGTCTTGAGCAAGTGCCGTCTGGTAGGCGCTGCTGCTCGAAATCACTGTCATCGCATCCGGGTCATCGACCACGCCGGTTTCGCTGACTGGTAGCCGTTGCCCATCAACAACGAGCACACGCTGTCCGCTAGTCGCTCCCGGCGCAACATCAAGCGATGCGCTAACAGGAACGGGCTGACTAACGGCTACGGTTTGGCCTGGTGAGAGGAGTTGGCCAACCGTGACGCAAGAGGCGAGGTTGACAGTGGGGGCAGGAATCCACAGTAGTTGCGAGACGTTTATCGACCCGTCTGCCTTGGCTCCTCCAGCACGGACAAGGAGTTCGTTGAACCCGGCGATACTCGCGTCAGTGAGAACATCACCAGATGAGGCGCTGACGCCTAACCGGGCAAGTTCAGCATTGAAGGACGCAATATCGGCTCCTCTTTCCCCACGCATCAGGTTCTGCCACAGGGGCAGCGATGTCGCTAATGCAATAAGTGGCTGACCGTTCACCGATATTGGACTGGTACCAGACTCCACCTTCTGGCCTGCACCACACGATGTATTTGTGACACGACCGGTGGCCATCGCCAGTAACTGCTCGGCAGTGCCTACGTCCACGTTCAGAGTCACCGACCGACTGTCATCGAATGTCCTCGTCGTGATGGGAAATGTGCTTGCTGTGGGTGCTGGCTCCAAACTCGGCGGCGTCCCGCCAGCTACAAGGGTAAAACTGGCCGCTACCCCCACACCAACCAATGCCGCACCGGCAACACATGCGAGTGCGATACGCGAGTGTCTAGGCCGAGTCATTGACGGAAAGCCGTTGTCGGATGGTCGAGGCATTGCAATACTCGTGAATCCTGGTTGGCCATAGCAAGGCCAACTCCCTGAGTCAGATCCAACTCGGCAAGATAATCACTCTCTGAGAAGCCTTCTGGCGCAACCCCCGACCTCACAAGACATTCGGCCATGGCAGCAGCCTCCGACTCACCGCCGGGCAAACGAACGGTCGCGTTGAGTGCGATCTCCAGGGCGAAATAGCCTGACGTGACAGTGCACTCTTGAAGAATGGGATCCTTTGTCTCGTATGGGGCATCTTCCCAGTCCCCCCAGTCAACATAATGTCCACCCATTGGCCCAAAACCAAAAACTTTGATGCCCTGACTTGCGGCGCACGCCACAAGGCGATCCTGGGCCTCCTGCCACTCTGACTCTGAGACGACTTCATCCTCAAGCGCGGCGCGCACCCACTCGTCGCCGTCTTCCCACAAGCCACCGATCAGTTCAGCGTGAGGGCCGGTGAAGGAGGAGTTGGGATTCTTCGCAGCGGTATCGCCGACAACCGGTACAGGGGGGTTACTAGCATCGCCAGAGCATGCAGAACTCAGCGCGGCGATAGCCAGCGCAAGGAGCAGCAAACAAAAACTATGCGGTGACCTAAAGAGTCTGGACACGGTAGCCGACCTCGGTACCCGTGCAGAAGGAGACACGAGAAGTCGCGCCAGTAGAGGCAAAACTGCCTTTATAGTCCGGCGCGTTCGAGTACTTCACCCAATGGTAGAGCCCTGGGCCGTGGCAGTTGTTCTTCGTCGACCAGGTGTCTATGTTCTGCCAACAGGCTCGAGATACAGGGGGATCATCAGCAGCAGAAGCAGGGGCGGCACCAACAAGACCGGTCGCAGCAACAAGCGCGATGACTGCAAGGATGGAACGGACTTTCTTCATGGTCGAACCTCCGGTTTCACAAGTGAGAGCCACATCACTCTCACGCAAGTAAATCTACCCCCGTTCACAGCACACGCAACCTGTGTTCAGGCACGTTGACACGAAACCACCAGCCGCCTGCGGGTCTGCTTCCGTGCGCCGCAGGCGGCGTGGATAGCGCTGGATGGGTGAGAATAATGCTTATGCGTATTCACATGGGAACTGACCACGCCGGCTTCGAGCTGAAAAACCACATTGCCGACCACCTGCGCGCCCACGGGCACGATGTTGTTGACCACGGCGCTCACGTGTACGACGCCTTGGACGACTACCCGGCCTTCTGCATTGCCGCCGCTGAGGCTGTCCTTGCCGAACCCGACTCGCTGGGCGTTGTTATTGGAGGTTCGGGCAACGGTGAACAGTTGGCTGCCAACCGGGTGTCTGGCATCCGTGCCATCCTCGCCTGGTCGGTAGAGACGGCCAAACTTGGCCGCCAGCATAACGGAGCCCAGGTTGTCTCTGTTGGTGCCCGGATGCACACCGCCGATGAGGCCACCGCTATTGTGGAGGCCTTCATCAACGAGCCCTTCTCCGGTGACGTCCGCCACCAGCGCCGCATCGACGAAATGCTCGCCTACGAGTCCAAGCGCGACGCCCGCGCCTGAACGCCCCACCAACTCATATCGTCTCTTTGACTGATGACTGATGACACTGCTGCCGCACCGTCCGCTGGGGACGAGTATGCGGCGGCAGTGCTGTTCCTCGTGCGGCAGATTCCTGCCGGGCGGGCTATGACCTACGGGCTGATTGCAGAGATCGTCGCCGAAAGTCTGCATCGTGGCGGCCCCCGCCAAGTAGGTCAGGTCATGGCTGGCTCGCTCGACCGTTACGCCCACCTTGTTGACGACGGCCTTCTGCCATCAGGCGCAGCCGTCATCGGGCCTGCGCAAGACAACCATGATGTTCCCTGGTGGCGGGTGGTCAACGCTAGTGGCCGCCCACCACCGCAATACATGACAGCCGCCTTAGCGGCCCTACATGCGGAAGGCACCCCGTTAACCCGCAACAGCCAACGAGTCGACTTGACGCAGGCCGTCTGGTTCCCCGGTATCGACGCAACCGGTTAGGCCACACCATCGGCCATACGCCCCGTCATGTGCCAACCTCTGCTGGCTCGTAGGCGTGAGCTTGAGGAACCCGAATCCCAAAATCGACGCTGACATGCCTGCCGTCGGGCATGTCTATGTCAAGCCACCAGAAGCCCCGCTCCAACTGAGCAAGCCTCACCGATGTGGGGTACCGCACCGTCAACTCGTCAAGGTCACCGCCCGGCTGCCAAATCTCGTATCCCGGGAGGGGATCTGCTGTTGCAATCATCGTCTCTCTCCTTGTTTCGTCTCTGCACAATGTGTTGATTTTCGAACACATGTCTGTTATAGTCCTTGTGTACTAGATAGCGCAAGCCCCCAATATCATCAGATGTAAGTGACCTAACCCACACCTTTAGCCGGGTTTCAAGCCCCGTGACGATGGGAGGATTGACCCCATGCCTGGACAGAACTTCACGCACGCCCAAGCCATTGAGCGCGCCACCGTCATCACCCACGTCGACAACTACACCATCGCCCTCGACGTGACCACCGGCCCCGACACTTTCGCCTCAACCACCACCATCCGTTTCGACGCCAGCCCTGGCGCGACAACCTTCCTCGACCTGGTTGATGCCAGCGTCCGCTCGGTGACCCTCAACGGCACCAACCTTGATGTTGCCGCCGTGTTCGCCGACTCCCGTATCACCCTGCCAGGCCTAGCCGCCTCCAACGAGGTCACCGTCGTCGCCGACTGCCGCTACACCAACACCGGCGAAGGCCTCCACCGCTTTGTCGACCCTGTCGACGGCGAGGTCTACCTGTACACGCAGTTCGAAGTGCCCGATGCCCGCCGCGTCTTCGCCACCTTTGAACAGCCCGACCTCAAATCCACCTTCCAGGTGACCGTCACGGCCCCCGCCCGCTGGCATGTGGTCAGTAACCAGCCGACCCCCGCCCCCACCCCCACAGGCCCAGCACCACGCCCCCCCCCCCCGCCGC
>JAITCK010000159.1 GCA_031283115.1 Cellulomonadaceae bacterium
GACTACAACCCCGAACAGTGGCCCCGCGAAACCTGGGATGAAGACATCCGCCTCATGCGTGAAGCCGGAGTCAACCTGGTCAGCATCGGCATCTTCAGCTGGGTCATGCTGGAACCCCGCGAAGGCGAATACGACTTCGCCTGGCTCGACGAACTCATCGACCTGCTCCACGCCAACGGCATCCGCGTAGACCTAGGCACCCCCACCGCCTCCCCGCCCGCCTGGTTCTTCCACAAATACCCCGAAGCCCGCGTCGTCACCAAGACCGGCACCATCATGGGCTTCGGCTCACGCGGCATGGCAGCCCCCAGCTCACCCGAATACCGCCGAGCCGCCGTCAACATCGCCACCCAACTGGCCGAACGCTACGGCGACCACCCGGCCCTAGCCCTCTGGCACGTCCACAACGAATACGGCGCCCCCGTAGGCGAAGACTTCTCCATCCACGCCCAACGGGCCTGGACCGCCTGGCTCAAACAGCGTTACAGCACCCTCGACGCCCTCAACGCCGCCTGGGGCACCCGCTTCTGGGGTCAGGTGTACGGCCAGTGGGAAGAAGTAGGCGTACCCGCCGCCTCCCCGTCCGTGATCAACCCGGCTCAGCGCCTGGACTACGCCCGCTTCACCGACGCCATGCTCCGTGAATGCTTCACCGCCGAACGTGACGCCATCCGCGAACACTCCTCCCTGCCCGTCACCACCAACTTCATGGCCGTGGCCTGCCCCGCAACTGACCTCTTCGCCTGGGGCAAAGCAGTAGACATCGTCTCCAACGACCACTACCTGTGGGCAGCCGACCCCCGCAACTACGTCACCCTGGCCCTGGCAGCCGACCTCACCCGGTCAGTAGCCGGCGGAAAGCCCTGGATGCTGCTGGAACACTCCACCTCCGGCGTCAACTGGCAGCCCCGCAACGTGGCCAAACGCCCCGGCGAAGAACTGCGCAACGCCATGTCCCACCTGGGCCGCGGCGCCGACGCCATCATGTTCTTCCAATGGCGGGCCTCCCGCAGCGGCGCCGAAAAGTTCCACTCCGCCATGCTTCCCCACGGCGGCACCAACACCCGCATCTGGCGGGAAGTAGTAGACCTAGGCGCACGCCTGAACAAACTGGCTCCCGTGCGCGGCTCACGCACAGTGGCCGATGTTGCCCTGCTCTGGGACCAGGAATCCTTCTGGGCGCAAGACCTCGAATGGCGGCCCAGCGAAGACGTCCAGCACGGCGAACGGATGCAAACCTTCTACGACCGCATCTGGCGTGACGGCCTCACCGTAGACCTGGCCCACCCCTCGCAAGACCTCAGCGGCTACAAACTCGTGGTCGCCCCCGCGTCCTACCTGCTCACAGCCGCATCGGCAGAAAACCTCACCCGTTACGTGGAAGGCGGCGGCACCCTGCTGGTCTCCTTCTTCAGCGGCATCGTCGACCAAGACGACCGCGTCCACGAAGGCGGCTTCATGGCCCCCCTGCGCCGAGCCCTGGGCGTAGGCGTCGAAGAGTTCCTGCCCCTGCGGGAAAACGAGACCCTAGCCGTCATCGGCCTCGACGCCGCCAACCCTGCCGCCCACACCACCGGCACAGTCTGGGCCGACGCCCTGATCGTTGACGGCGCCGATGTCATCGCCACCTACGTGGACGGCCCCGCCCCCGAGGCCCCCGCCATCACCCGCAACAGCCTGGGTTCCGGCCACGGCTGGTACCTGTCCACCCTGCTTGACGTGGACGGCCTAGCCCCGCTCATGCAGCGCGTCTACGCCGACGCAGGCCTGACCCCGGCCAACCTGCCCGGCGACGTTGAAGTGCTGCGCCGGGCCGCCGACAACGGCGACAGCTACCTGGTAGCCATCAACCACACCGCCGACCCGGTCACCGTACCGACGGCAGATGGCGACGCATCGGCATCCGTTGTGACCGACCTCGACAACGGTCAAACCGTCGGTAGTACGGTTGAGGTGCCTGCGGGAGGCGTGCGAGTCCTCCACATCACCCGCTGACGATAGACCCGGTAAACCCGGCAGGCTGGCTCACCCAAGCCAGCCTGCCGGTCTGCTGGTTGGCCTAGCCGCCGGTCCGCCACTTGTGGGCAGCCTCGGCATTTCCGGCACACAAGCAACACCATCGGACAGCAGCATTGTCCCGCATCATTGAACCGCAGCATCATCGGACGTGAGACGCATATGACACAGCCGCCACCTGCACGGCACCTGCTCGACCAGCCGCACCACGACGGCTCGTCCGTCTACGTCAAACCCGGCCCCTACACCCTCGATGACGTAGTGCCCGTGCGCCTGCGCGTGCCAACATCACCGGGAGTGCGGGACGTGTGGCTGCGCACCGTGCGCGACGGCGAACCCCGCATGGAACGGACCCGCCTCGACCGCAGCAACGGCCACGAAGACATTTACGTCGCCGACGTGCTCGTCCACAACACGTCCACCCCCTACCGGTTCCTGCTCGACAGGCCCGACGCGCCGGGAGGCTACTCCTGGCTCAACGGGTCAGGCGTATGGCAGCGCGACATCGCCGACGCCCACGACTTCCGCCTGCTCACCGCCCCACCCCCGCCCGCCTGGCTCAACGCCGGAACCGTCTACCAGGTGTTCCCCGACAGGTTCGCCCGCTCAACCAGCGCCGACACCCGACCCCTACCCAGTTGGGCTGTGCCAGCCGAATGGGGCAGCACCCCAGCCCCCCTGCCGCCGCT
>JAITCK010000163.1 GCA_031283115.1 Cellulomonadaceae bacterium
CGCTTCAACTTTCACGTCGGCCCTGACGCCATAGTCGAAGACCTGCCGGTGGGCGTGCAGCAGCGCGTCGAAATCATCCAAGCCCTAGCCCGTGACGCCGACATTCTCGTTTTTGACGAGCCGACAGCCGCGCTCACGCCCCAAGAGACCGACGAACTCATGGGCATCATGAAGCAGTTGCGGGATGAAGGCAAAGCCATCGTTTTCATCACCCACAAGTTGCGTGAAGTGCGGGCCATCGCCGACAAAATCACTGTTATTCGCTTAGGCCAGGTGGTGGGGGAGGCGGAACCTGCCTCCACTGACGCTGAACTGGCGTCCATGATGGTGGGCCGGGCCGTGCAGTTGACTGTTGATAAAGGTGCGGCAGTGTTGAGCAACAACCGGCTTGACGTGCGTGACCTCACGGTGGCCAGCGATGACGGGCAGGTGCTTGTTGATAACCTCAGTTTCACGGTGCAGGGCGGGCAGGTGCTTGCCGTTGCAGGCGTGCAAGGCAACGGGCAAACAGAACTTACCGAAGCCCTGCTGGGCTTAGAGGCACACGTCACCGGGTCGATCACCCTGGACGGGGTGGAGATGGTGGGCAAAACGCCGCAGGCTATGCTGGATGCCGGGATTGGTTTTGTCCCCGAAGACCGCAGCCACGACGGGCTTGTCGGGGCTTTTACGGTCGCAGAAAACCTTATGCTCAACCGGTTGAGCGGCCCGCCCTTCGTCAAACATGGCGCCCTGCAACGCGGCTACCGCGACAAGTTTGCCGAAGAAAAAATCCGCGAATACGACATCCGCACCCAAGGCATCACCGCCCGTGTGGGCCGCCTGTCCGGCGGCAACCAGCAGAAAGTGGTCATCGCCCGCGAACTGTCCAAAGACCTGCGCCTGCTGGTCGCCGCCCAGCCCACTCGCGGCGTGGACGTGGGATCCATCGAGTTCATTCACAAACAGATCATCGCCACCCGCGACGCGGGAATACCTGTTGTTGTCGTCTCCACCGAACTAGATGAAGCGGTCGCCTTAGCCGACCAGATCATGGTCATGTACCGTGGCGGCATCGTCGGCATCGTCCCCGCCGACACCCCCCGCGACATGCTCGGCCTCATGATGGCCGGTATTGCGCCCGATACGGCTAAGCCGCCCGTCGGAAGCGCCCCCACCCCTGACAGTGCCGAGGGGGTGCAAGCGTGAGCAGTGAAACCACCTCACCGGCCACATCGGCACCCCCCGCAGACGACAACCGCTGGAGAGACGCCGCCCGTGAAATCCTGGCAGGCCGTCCCGCCGTCGCCGTAGGCGCCCTCATCCTCGCCCTGATCGCCGGATCAGTGATGATCGCCTTCACCAACAGTGACGTTCGTGAAGCCTCCGGCTGGTTCTTCGCCCGCCCCGGCGACACCTTGACGGCTCTAGGCCGGGCCATGGGCGGGGCTTACGGGCAACTCATCCGCGGCTCCATCTGGAACTGGCAGGCCACATCATTCACGGCGCAAATCCGCCCGCTAATGAACACCTTTGACAACGCCACCCCACTGATCGCCGCAGGTCTAGGCGTGGCCGTCACCTTCCGGGCAGGCCTGTTCAACATTGGTGGCCGCGGCCAGATGCTCGCTGCCGCTATCGCCGCCGGATGGGTTGGCTTTGGGATACCAGGGATCCCCTTCCCCCTCCACCTCATCCTCTGCATCATCGCAGGCGCCCTGGCTGGCGCCCTGTGGGGAGGCATCGCCGGATTCCTCAAAGCCAAGACGGGCGCGCATGAGGTGATCGCCACCATCATGCTCAACTATGTGGGTTACTACCTGCTGCAATACCTTTTGGCGACGCCTGGACTGCTGCAAGCGCCCGGCTCACCCAACCCCATCACCCCGGCCACACCAGAATCAGCACAACTGCCAGCCCTCTTTGGCCGCCAGTTCACCGTCGATTGGGGATTTCCGCTGGCCCTGCTGGCTGTGGTCTTCTGCTGGTGGCTGCTCAACCGATCCTCCCTGGGCTTCACCTTCCGAGCCGTCGGGGAAAACCCGCGGGCAGCCCGCGTCGCCGGAATCGACGTGGCACGAGCCACCACCATCGTGTTCATGGTGGGCGGCGCCCTCATGGGTTTAGCCGGGGCACAGCAGGTTCTCGGCACCGTGACCACCGGCTTCACTGACGGCATTGACGGCGGCATCGGCTTCGACGCCATTACCGTAGCCCTGCTGGGTGGATCCCAGCCCGTAGGCGTCCTCTTTGCTGGCCTCCTCTTTGGCGCCTTCAAAGCGGGCGGTTCAGCCATGCAGGCCGGGCAAGGGATCCCTGTAGAGATTGTCTCCGTGATCCAGTCCCTCATCGTCCTCTTTATTGCCGCACCTCCGCTGGTCAGAGCTATCTTCCGCCTACCGCAACCCTCACAGTTAGCGGCGGCCCGCAAGGCAGGCAAGGCGGCACGGAAGGAGACGGACAAGTGAGTGCTGTCACCGTCAACGCCGCTGCACTGAGCGTCGAAGCCCCCATTGGACACCGCACCATCGACAAACGCAGTTACAAAACCCCGCTCATCCTCACTGGGGTGACTGTGCTGCTTGCCGTGCTACTGCTCGCGTCACCGCGTCCAGGCAGCACAACCTTCACGTTGGCGACCGCCCAAGATGCCGTCCAGATTCCGCAAGCCATTGTGCCGGGAATGGCCTTCGCCTGGGTGTGCATGATCGGTGCTGCCCTGCTGACCTTGGCCGCTGCATGGCGGGCCTGGAGTTACGCCAAACTGCCGGGCTGGGCGCTGGCCCTCTTCGCCCTTGTCGCTATCGCAGCCTTTCTGGGCTGGGCGGGGGCTGGAGCGCAAGGCCACATCAACGTGGTCTCCCTCATCGCTAACGCGGTACTCGTCGCAATACCACTGGTGTTTGGTGCCTTGGGCGGCGTGATCGGCGAGAAGGCAGGCGTTGTCAATATTGCTATCGAAGCGCAACTGCTCATGGCCGCCTTTACCGGGGCGGTGACAGGCTCGCTGACAGGCAACCCGTGGGCCGGACTATGTGCCGCTATTCTGTCATCGGCGCTGGTGGGGGCCGTGCTGGGTGTCTTTGCTATCACCTACCGGGTGGAGCAGGTCATCGTCGGTGTGGTGCTCAACGTGCTGGTGGCAGGCATCACCACCTTCCTTTTCAGTGCGTGGCTGGCCACCGATTCTTCCCGCCTCAACAACACGTTGACGGTGCGATTCCCGGCCGTAGGAATCCCCCTACTTGACGGCATCCCCATCATCGGGCCTGCCCTGTTTAGGCAGTCCATCATCGTGTACATCATGTATGTGGCGGTGGCGGCCGTCTGGTTTGCCTTGTACCGCACCCGGTGGGGCCTGCGGATTCGCGCTATCGGCGAGCACCCACAGGCCGCCGACACGGTGGGCATCCGCGTCAACGTCATGCGGTATGGGGCGGTCATTATTGCTGGGGCTATCGTCGGCATTGGTGGGGCCTCATACACGCTGGTGTCTAACCCGTCCTTCAACCGGGAGATGACGGCCGGGTTCGGCTACATTGCGCTGGCTGCCGTCATTTTCGGCAACTGGAATCCGGTGCGGGCGGCCTTCGCTGGCCTGCTGTTCGGGTTCGCTATCAACCTGCAGCAGGTGTTGGGCGTGATTGGTTCGCCGGTGCCCAGCCAGTTCATGTTGATGCTGCCCTACGTGGTCACTTTGCTGGCTGTGGCCGGCCTGGTGGGCCGGTCGCGGGCGCCTGCCGCTGACGGCGTCCCCTACATCAAGGAGTGACGGCATGGCTGAGGTCCACTGGCCTGACCTGCGCGCTGCAGCCGCTGAGGCGATGACGCGGGCCTACGCCCCCTACTCCCGGTTTCCGGTGGGGGCGGCAGCCCTAGTTGATGACGGGCGGGTTGTTACCGGCTGCAATGTGGAGAATGCCTCCTACGGGGTGACCTTGTGTGCCGAATGTGGCCTGGTGTCGGCCCTGGTGGCTGGTGGGGGAGGGCGGCTGGTCGCCTTCACCTGCGTTGACGCTCGCGGGGTCGTGTTGATGCCTTGTGGCCGCTGTCGGCAGTTGCTGTACGAGTTTGGTGGTGGCAGCCTGCTGCTGGAAACCCCTGCCGGGGTGATGGCCTTGGCTGACGTGCTGCCGCAGGCTTTTGGGCCAGACGATCTGGATGCTGTTGCAGGTGAGGATGCTGTTACAGGTGAGGGGAGGCTGTGAGCGATGACTGAGAAATATGATGCCGTTGACGTTATCCGCACCAAACGGGACCGGGGCACCCTCAGCGGCGAACAGATCGACTGGGTTATCGACGCTTATACGCGCGGTGTCGTCGCCGAAGAACAAATGTCTTCCCTGGCCATGGCGGTTTTTCTCAACGGCATGACCCGTGACGAGATTACCCGATGGACCACAGCCATGATCAAAACCGGCGAGCGGCTGGGTTTCGAGTCACTCACCCGTGACGGCCAGCAAATCCCCACGTCAGATAAACATTCGACGGGCGGGGTGGGCGATAAAATCACCCTTCCTCTGGCCCCCCTGGTGGCCGTTTTTGGGGTGGCTGTGCCGCAACTGTCCGGGCGCGGGTTAGGGCACACGGGAGGAACCCTGGACAAGTTGGAGTCCATTCCCGGCTGGCAGGCGTCCCTAACAAACGAGCAAGTCATGGCCCAGTTGAGCGCGGTGGGGGCTGTCATTTGCGCGGCTGGGCCGGGCCTGGCCCCCGCCGACAAAAAACTGTATGCCCTGCGTGATGTCACCTCCACGGTGGACTGTATTCCCCTCATTGCGTCGTCCATCATGTCGAAAAAGATTGCCGAAGGCACGGGCGCCCTGGTGCTTGATGTCAAGGTGGGTAGCGGGGCCTTTATGAAGCGTCTCGATGACGCCCGCGACCTGGCCCGCACCATGGTTGACCTGGGAACGGACGCGGGTGTCAACACGGTAGCCCTGCTCACCGACATGTCTACGCCGCTGGGTTTGACGGCAGGCAACGCCTTGGAAGTGCGGGAGTCTGTCGAGGTTCTGGCTGGTGGCGGACCTGCCGACGTGGTCGAGTTGACGGTGGCCTTGGCCGTCGACATGCTGGCTGCTGCGGGACGGCCCGTCGATGCCGCCGACGTGCAGGCCGCCCTGCCCGATGGCCGGGCGATGGACAGGTGGCGGGCCATGATTGCCGCTCAAGGCGGAAACCCGGACGCCGACCTGCCTTGGGCTGTGGAAACGCAGGACGTGGTCGCTGACGCGGACGGCGTGCTCACCCGCCTGGACGCCTTGGATGTGGGCGTGGCCGCCTGGCGGTTGGGGGCTGGCCGGGCCCGCAAAGAAGACCCTGTTCAGGCGGGCGCGGGCATTGTCATGCACGCCAAACCTGGCGACCGCGTTCACGCAGGCCAAGCCCTGCTGACCTTGCACACGGACACGCCCGCCAGTTTCGACCGCGCCCTGGACGCCCTGGACGGCGCCTGGACTATCGCCCCTGCAGGCAGCGAGTTCACTCCCGCACCGCTCATCATTGACCGGGTTGTTTAGGCTGTCTTCGGCGAGGGCGGCCTTGTCGAAGATGCGCTCGGCGATGCTTGCACGGTTATCTCTATGTTTCTCTATAAATCTCTATAGTTCTCTACTTTTCACTATGTTTCTCTATAAATCTCTAAGGTTGCTGGCAGGCGCGTCAGCGCCGAGGACGGGACTGACGGCGGCGGGTGGCACTAGGTTTGTCTTGTGACTGACACGCGACTGCTGGCCCTTATCCCCTCCCTACCCAAGGTGGTGTTGCACGAGCACTTGGATGGGGGGCTGCGGCCTGCGTCGATGCTGGAACTTGCCGAGGCTGCCGGGCACACCCTGCCCGTGACTGACGACGCGGCAGCCTTGGGGGACTGGTTTTTTGATGCGGCCAACTCGGGGTCGCTGCCCACATATTTGGAGACCTTCGACCACACCATCGCCTGTATGCAAACCGCCGATGCCCTAGCCCGCGTCGCCAAAGAAGCTGTGCTCGACAATGCGGCAGACGGTGTGGTCTACACCGAGCAGCGTTGGGCGCCCGAACAGCACGTTACCGCAGGTCTCTCCCTGGAAGCGGCCCTCGAAGCCGTCCAGGCGGGATTAGAGCAGGGCATGGCGGAGGCGGCATCGAACGGCCACACCATCGTCGCCAAACAAATCATCACGGCCATGCGGCACGCCGACCGTTGGCAAGACCTCGCCAACCTGGCCGTCGCCTACCGTGACATCATCGCCGGATTCGATATTGCCGGGGCCGAGGCAGGCTTTATGCCCGACCGCCACCCCGACATCTGGCCCTACCTGGCCAGCAACGACGTGCCCGTCACCATCCACGCAGGCGAAGCAGCCGGTGTGGACTCTATTGCCCAAGCCGTCCACCTTGGTCAGGCCGAACGCATCGGCCACGGTGTCCGCATCATCGACGACATTGCCACCAGCCGTGACGTGGGCGCCTCCGTCGCTCGCCTGGGCCGGACCGCCGCCTGGGTGCGCGACCACCAAATCGCCCTTGAAGTGGCGCCCGTATCCAACCTGCAAACCGGCGCCAGCCCTGCCACCACCATCGCCGACCACCCCATCACTCGTCTCAAAGAACTCGACTTCGCGGTCACCCTCAACACGGACAACCGGCTCATGTCGCGCACCTCCATGACTAACGAGATGCGACTCCTCGTCGATCAGGCCGGATGGACTATTGACGATCTGCTGGATGTCACCGTGACTGCCGCCTGGTCGGCCTTCATTCACCACGACGAACGCCTGGCCCTGGTGGAAAACGTCATTTACCCCGGATTCGAGAAAGCCGAAGGAGCCGTCCTGTGACCGCGACACCCCTGCCCGACGCAACCCTGCCGGCGACGCCCGCCGATCTGGCCGCCATCGTCGACCACACCCTGCTCAAACCGGAAGCCACCGACGCTGACGTCACCGCACTGGTTGAGGAAGGCGCCACGCTAGGCGTTTTCTCTGTCTGCGTATCCCCGACCTTTGTTGCCTTGGCCAAAAAGGTTGCAGCAGGCCGTCTCAAAGTGGCTACCGTCTGCGGTTTTCCGTCCGGCAAAGTGGTCAGCGAAGTCAAGGCCGCCGAGGCTGCCCGGTCTGTGGCCGACGGCGCTGACGAGGTCGACATGGTTATTGACGTGGGCATGGCCAAGCAGGGACGGTTCGATGCTGTTGAGGCCGACATTGCTGCCGTCCGGTCGGCTATCCCCGGCACCCTGCTCAAAGTCATCATCGAATCGGCTGCCCTGACCGACGCTGAAATCATTGCCTGCTGTCAGGCTGCCCAACATGCTGGAGCGGACTATGTGAAAACCTCCACCGGCTTCCACCCCACCGGCGGCGCCACCGTCCATGCGCTCGAACTTATGGCGCAGACGGTGGGCGGACACCTGGGCGTCAAAGCCTCTGGCGGCATCCGCGACCTTCCCGCCGCCCTCGCTGCCATCCAAGCCGGAGCCACCCGTCTGGGCCTGTCCGGCACGGCAGCCGTCCTCGCTGGTTTCGACGGTCCAGCATCCGCGCCCACTGCCGAGGGAAGCGTAGGAGGCTACTGACAGGTTTGTGCGGCTATGCGGGTGACGTCATGTCGCTTGCATCCATTGGTGGTGGGAGGATGACGCCGCGCTCGCGCAGCGGCGGGGGCCAACTTGTCGATAATGCGGCAGACGGCTGCTGGGACGCTGTTAGGTGGCGAGGAGAGTAGCGATTTCCTGGGTGAGGTCGTCGAGGATGCAGCGGGCAGACACGCGGGCGTCGGTGACCCGGTCGAAGATGGCATCATATTCGACGGGGTGGATGACCTCCAGGTAGCACTTGACTTTGGGTTCGGTGCCGGAGGGGCGGATGATGACGCGGGTGTCGTCGGCAGACCGGAACAACATGCCGTCCGTTGGCGGCAGCCCCTGATAGCCGTCAGCCAGGTCAGCCGTCTCGACTATCGGTGAACCGACTAAGGCTGCGGGCGGGTTGGCTCGCAGCCGATCCATGGTTTCGGGAATCTGGGCCAGGTTGTCGAACCGCAACGACAACTGGTCGGTGAGGAAAAGGCCGTGTTGGCGGGCAATATCGTCCAGCTGGTCGATGACGGTGCGGCCTTGCGCTTTGAGCCGGTTGGCCAGTTGGGCCATGATGAGGCCCGCCGAAATCCCGTCCTTGTCTCGCACGCTGGCCGGGTCAACGCAGAAACCGATGGCTTCTTCGTAACCGAATATCAGGCCGGGTGTGCGAGCAATCCACTTGAATCCGGTCAAAGTAGTCGCATAGCCTAGGTTGTGACCTGCGGCGATACGTTCCAGCAGGCGGGACGACACGATGGAGTTAGCCAGTATGCCAGCCGTCCCCGCCCCTGGCGAGCCGTCGCCGCCCAAGGGGTTTGCCCCGTAGGCGGCTTCGGCAGCCCGCGCCGCAACTTCGGAGCCCAGTAGGGCGCCCACCTCGTCGCCGTGCAGCATCCGCCAGCCTCCGCTGTCACCGACGCGGGGGTCGAGGACAGCCATGGCGCAGCGGTCAGCATCCGGGTCGTTGGCAATGACAATATCTGCTTCCACCTGCGAAGCCAGGGCTAGTGACAGGTCGATGGCGCCTTTTTCTTCCGGGTTGGGGAAGGAGACGGTGGGGAAGTCGGCGTCAGGTTCCACCTGCTGGGTGACAGGGTGAACGTCGGTGAACCCGGCTTGTGCGAGCACGCGGGACAGCACTGGGCCGCCCACACCGTGCAGGGCTGTGGTGACGATGCGGAGGTCACGTGGGGCGCCGTCGGACAGGTCGCCAACAGCAGCCAGGTAGGTGTCGACGATGTCGTGGTCCAGCACCGTCCACCCGGTCTCAACGCGGGGAACG
>JAITCK010000223.1 GCA_031283115.1 Cellulomonadaceae bacterium
GGCGTAAACGAATCCGCGGCTGGCCCCTGCCGTCAACCGCAGGCGGGCTGGCGTGGAAGAGGGGGCGACAAGAAAAACCTTGTCCATGTTGTGCTGGTCGGCGGCGGCAATCCATTGCGCCCCCTCATCGGGGATGAGGTCGGGAATGATGAGGCCCGCTCCCCCGGCAGCAGCCAAGTCGCGGGCGAACCCGTCAACCCCGTACCGCATGACCGGGTTGAAGTAGGTCATGGCCAGCACGGGCACGTCAGCCCGGTGAGACCGCAAGGCCTCGATAACCCGGAATACGTCACGCACCCGGAAGCCGTTGTCGAGGGCCTGAGACACGGCCCGCTGGATGACAGGGCCGTCCATGACCGGGTCGGTGTAGGGGATGCCGATTTCGACAATGTCCGCGCCCGCATCAATGAGGGTTTTCGCCGCCTCAATCGACTGGTCAACGGTAGGGAATCCGGCAGGCAGGTAGCCGATGAGGGCGGGGCGGCCTGTAGCAAGCACGGCATCCAGTTTGCTGGCTGTCTGGGACGGTGCAGCCTGCTGCGAAGCCGCCGCCGCTGTCGTCGGAGTCATCGTCCCTCCTCCTCGTGGGTAGCGGTGCCGTCAAGCAGTCCGAACCACCTTGCCGCCGTCGCCACGTCCTTGTCGCCGCGGCCAGACAGGGAGACAACGATGTTCTGGTCACGCCCACCTGCAGCAGCCAGTTCGCTGCCCACCTGCATGGCCCCGGCGAGAGCATGAGCGGATTCAATGGCGGGCAAGATGCCTTCCGTTCGGGACAGCACCCGGAAGGCTTCCATGGCTTGGTCGTCGGTGATGGGCCGGTACTTGACCCGGCCCAGGTCGTGCAGCCAGGCGTGGATGGGGCTGACGGAGGGGTAGTCGAGGCCAGCAGAAATGGAGTGGGACGGCAGGGTTTGCCCGTCCTTATCTTGCATGAGGTAACTGCGGGCCCCGTGGAGCACGCCAGGCGCTGAGGTTCCGGCGAAACGGGCGGCATGTTTGCCTGTCTCAATGCCGCTGCCGCCAGCCTCGAAGCCGTGAATGGCCACGCCGTCGTCGTCCAAAAAGGCGTTGAAGAGGCCTAGGGCGTTAGACCCGCCGCCCACGCAGGCGGCCAGAACGTCAGGTAGGCGGCCGGTCCGTTCGAGGATTTGCGCCCGGGCCTCCTCCCCGATGATGCGATGGAACTGGCGGACCATCTCAGGGAAGGGGTGGGGGCCGGTGACCGTGCCTAACAGGTAGTGGGTGGTTTCTACGTTGGCCACCCAATCCCGTAAAGCCTCGTTGATGGCATCTTTGAGGGTACGCTGGCCTATCTGTACGGGAACCACGGTGGCGCCCAGCAGTTCCATGCGGGCCACGTTGAGGGCTTGACGGCGGGTGTCTTCTTCCCCCATATAGACAACACAGTCCAGACCGAAGAGGGCGGCAGCCGTGGCGGTGGCGACCCCATGCTGGCCTGCCCCTGTCTCCGCGATAACGCGGGTTTTGCCCATCCGTTTGACTAGCAGGGCCTGACCCAGCACGTTGTTGATTTTGTGAGACCCCGTGTGGTTGAGGTCTTCGCGTTTGAGAAAGACTCGGTTGCCTGCCGCGCCGCCGCAGTGCTCAGCAAAGCGGGGAACCTCTGTCAGCGGGGAGGGACGACCCGTGTATTCGCGGTTGAGCCGGGCCAGTTCTTCACGAAAGGCCGGGTCGGCGATGGCAGTCCGATATTCGGTATCAAGCTCATCGAGGGCGGCGATGAGAGCTTCGGGCACAAAGCGGCCACCGTAAGCCCCGTAATAGGGGCCGGGGTGGTCGGCCAGGGGGCGACCCTGGGCGGTGTGGGCCGGGTTGGCCATGTCGATCCTCTTCTCTGCTCAACGACTGGCGCTGCTGTGACTGCTGATCGCCCCACTGTAAACGCAGCATCGGACATTAGAGGTTTTAGGCCCGTGATGGAGGCCTGGCCGCCCATAAAGAGGGGTGCTGACCTGCGGCAACAAGGTCAGCCACGGCCTGTCGCGGGTTGCCACCGGTCACCAGGGCCTCGCCCACCAGCACGGCGTGGGCGCCCGCGCGGGCATAATCCATGACGTCGCGGGGGCCGCGCACCCCCGATTCGGCGACCCGCACCACGTCATCGGGGATAAGGCTGGCCAGGTCAGCGAAAACAGCCCGGTCTACTTCCAGGGTTTTGAGGTTGCGGGCGTTGATGCCAACAACCTGAGCCCCAGCGTCCAAGGCCCGGTGAACCTCATCAGCGGTGTGGGCTTCGACCAGGGCCGTCATACCCAGGGAGTGGATGCGGTCTAGCAGGCCAGCCAGGACAGGCTGGTCCAGGGCGGCGACGATAAGGAGAACCATATCGGCCCCGTGGGCGCGGGCCTCCCACACCTGGTAGGGGGTGACGATGAAGTCCTTACGGAGCACGGGAATATCCACGCGGGCCCGCACAGCATCCAGGTCGGCCAGAGACCCGCCGAACCGCCGCTGCTCGGTGAGCACGGAGACGACGGCCGCTCCCCCGGCCTCATAGTCGGCAGCCAGGCCGGCAGGGTCGGGAATGTCAGCCAGGGCACCCTTGGAGGGACTAGACCGTTTGACTTCCGATATGACGGCAATCTGGTCTTGCTTACGGAGGCGGTCTACGACGCTTCGAGCACTGGTCTGACCTGCTGCCCGGTCTTTGAGCTGCTCAAGGGTCACTGCGGCTTCCCGCGCAGCAAGGTCTTGTCGAACTCCTGCGATGATGTCTTCTAAAACGGTCACGATGCCGCGCCTCTCACCAGTCTCTTTGACGCGCCGACCCCGCCACGCCCTAGTAGCCGTCATCCTACGGCCCTATTCCATCTGTCTTGACCCGTCTGCTTTAGCCCGTCTGCTTTGCCCCATCTGGTCAGGGTCAGATGGAGAAGCCCAACATACGTAGTTGGTCGCGGCCCGAATCGGTGATTTTGTCCATGGACCAGGCGGGAGTCCACACCCAGTTGACGTGGCTGCTGGAGGTCAGGTCGGCTAACACGTCGGCGGTCTGTTCTTCGAGCACGTCGGTGAGCGGGCAGGCGGGGGTGGTGAGGGTCATATCGATGGAGACGTGGCCGTCGTCGTCAATGTGGACGCCGTAGACGAGACCCAAATCGACCACGTTGATGCCCAGTTCCGGGTCGATCACGTCGTGTAAGGCTTCAATGACGGCGTCTTTGGCGGGTGGGGTCATGGAGGGTCATCCTTTGTTGTGGAGGTTGAGCGGCGTGACGCCAGACCGGACTAGGGCGTCACGGAGGGCGGCCCAGCCGAGCAGAGCGCATTTGATGCGGGCAGGATAGCGGGAGACGCCGGTAAAAGCGGCGGCATCGCCGAGGAGGTCTTCGCAGGCGTCGTCGTCTAAACCCTTGCCGCGCGAGGCCATGAGGTCGCTGAAGGCGTCGCTCATCTGCCCGACAACGGTCAAGGATTGGCCGGTGACCAGGCCGGTCAGCACGGAGGTGGAGGCCTGCGAGATGGAACAGCCCTGGCCCTCCCAACTGACGCGGGCAATGATGCCGTCTGCGCCATCGCCGGTTACTTCAACGCGGAGGGTAACCTCATCCCCGCAGGTGGGGTTGACCTGGTGAGATTCCCCTGTCGCGTTGCCGGGGATAGGGGCAACCAGGCCGCGACCTTCCGGGTGTTTGGCGTGGTCGAGGATGACCTCTTGATACATGGCCTCCATGGCGGTACTCATCGTCACTCCGCTCCAAAAAAGGCGCGCACGCCGGTCAGGGCGTCGGTCAAGGCGGCCACGTCGTCGTCGGTGGTGTAGACGGAGGCCGACGCGCGGGCGGTCGCCGCCACGCCAAAGCGGCGGTGCAAGGGTTGGGCGCAGTGGTGGCCGACGCGAACGGCGATGCCCCGGTCGTCCAGCAGTTGGCCAACATCGTGGGCGTGAACGCCGTCGAGGACAAAGGAGACGACGGCCAGGCGGTCGCGGGCGTCGGTGGGGCCGATGATGCGGACGCCGGGAATGTCTTTGATGGTGAGGAGTTGCGCCGTCAGCCGGGCCTCGTGGGCGGCAACCTCAGCCATGCCGATGCCGCTGAGGAAACGGGCGGCTGCCGCCATGCCGATAGCCTGGGCGACCATCTGTGTGCCCGCCTCGAACCGCAGGGGCGGCGGGGCGAAAGTAGCCCGCTCCATCGTCACTGTTTCCACCATGGACCCGCCAGTGAAGACAGGGGGCAGGTCTTCGAGGAGTTGACGGCGGCCGTAGAGGGCGCCCACCCCGGTGGGACCGCACATTTTGTGGGCGCTGAAGGCGGCAAAGTCGACGTCAAGGGCGTGGAAGTCGACGGGAATGTTGGGCACCGTTTGGCAGGCGTCAAGCACCGTGTAGGCGCCAACAGCCTTGGCTGCTGCGACGATGGCGGGCACGTCGGCGATGGCGCCGGTGACGTTGGAGGCGTGCGCGAAGGCGACAATCCGGGTTCGGTC
>JAITCK010000015.1 GCA_031283115.1 Cellulomonadaceae bacterium
TGCTTTGTCTGTATCGCCCGGCGATAAAGTAACGCCATCGTACTTACGACAAAGATCATCATAAGTACAGCAAGGTTCGCCATAAGAGAGCAGTTGTCTGAGGCGGCTACATCACCAGAACAACGAATTCGAGGAAGAATCCCATGCGCTTAGCATTCATGACCAACGCCTTTGCCCCGCTGGTGGGAACGATCGCCGGAGTCACCACCATCACCGAGAACGGTTACCTCACCCTGGACGACGAGGACAGCCTGCTCGCCGGGGTTGCCGCCGCCGGCTACAGCCACTTCGAAATCTTCGAAGGCAACATCGCCCGCTACGCCGACAACCCCGAGGCCTTCCACTCACTCATGGCCAAGCACGGTGTATCGCTTCAGGGCGTCTACATCGGCGGGAACTTCATCTACCCCGACGCCCTGGCCGACGAACTGGCCAAGATTGACCGGATCACCGCACTGGCCAAGTCGTTTGGGGCCTCCCACATCGTGCTCGGCGGTGGATCCCTGCGCGCTGCTGGAATCGGTGCCACTGACCACGATCTGCTGGCCGATGGCCTCAACCAGGCCACCGACATCGTTGAGGGCCACGGCCTGACCGCCACCTACCACCCCCACCTGGGGTCGCTGGCGGAAACCCCCGACCAAATCCACACCCTCTTCGCCAAGACCAAAATCAACTTCTGCCCCGACATCGCCCACCTGCAAGCTGGCGGTGGAGACGCCCTCGAACTGGTCAAGCAGTACCGGGACCGGATCCGCTACGTCCACCTCAAGGACCTGAGTGCGTCCGGCGAGTTCCTGCCGCTCGGCAAGGGCACCCTGCCCATCGTCGAGATTGTCACCTTCCTCAAGGAAACCGGGTTCGACGGCGACTACTGCGTGGAGGTGGACGGCTACGCCGGTGACCCAGCCGAGGCCGCCACAACCTCCTACGACTTCCTCAAGGGCCTGCTCGTTTAATCACCGGATCGGCCCGTCCCAGACACACCACCTAAGCACATCAAGAAAAGAAACGACACAAACATGGAAAACATCAACATCGGCGTGATCGGTGCCGGTTTCATGGGCAAGGCTCATGTAGTCGGCTACTCCAACACGCCCAAACTCTTTTGGCCCGCCCCGGCCATGCCAGTCCTCAAGACCGTCTGCGACATCGTCCCCGAGATCGCTGAGGATGCGAAGGTCCGCTTCGGTTTCGAGAAGTCGGCCACCGACTGGCGCGATGTCATCGCCGACCCTGAGATCAACGCGGTGAGCATCTGCACCCCCAACGACTCGCACGCCGAAATCGCCATCGCCGCGCTCAAGGCCGGCAAGCACGTCCTCTGCGAAAAGCCGCTGTCGTCCTCCCTCGAAGACACCATGGCCATGGCTGACGCTGCGCGGGAGGCCGCTGCCAAGGGCGTCATTCACATGACCGCCTACCAGTATCGCCGTATTCCGGCAATCGCCTTGGCTAAGAGGTTCATTGACGAAGGCAAACTCGGCGACATCCTCAACGTCCGCTGCACCTACCTGCAGTCCTGGTCTGCCGATCCGTCCTCGCCGCTGTCCTGGCGGTTCCAGAAGGACATTGCTGGCGCTGGCACGCTCGGTGACATTGCCACTCACGTCACCGACATCGCCACCTACCTGGCTGGCGACATTGACGAAGTGACCGGCCTACTGCGCACCTACATCAAGGAACGCCCTGTCCAAGAGGGCGGCGTCGACCTGCTCGGCACCGTCAAACTTGACGACAACGCCAAGAAGGCTCCGGTTGACGTTGACGACGAGGTGTCCTTCCTGGTCAAGTTTGCTTCGGGCGCCATCGGAAGCATCGAGGCCACCCGGAACGCCTGGGGTCGCAACAACCACATCACCATCGAACTGCACGGAACCAAGGGGACCGTCGCGTTCAACTACGAGCGTCTCAACGAACTCCAGGTCTGTTTTGCGGACGACCCGGATCACTTCCGCGGCTTCAAAACCGTCTACACCGGCCCCGCCCACGAACACGGTGACGTCACCTGGAACATCCCAGGCATGAACATCGGCTACGGCGAACTGAAAACCATCGAAATCTTCGACTTCGTCAAGGCCATCACCACCGGCGAGCAGCCCTCGACCAACTTCGAGGTCGCCTTGCGGGTTGAGCAGGTCACCGCTGCCGTCGCCCGGTCGGCCGAATCCGGCCAGTGGACAAAGGTCGCCGCATGAGGCTGGGACTACTGAGCGCCATCTGCGACAAGGCCTCCTTCGACGAGGTGCTCGACATTGCAGCAAGTATCGGTTACGAGTCGCTCGAACTGTGCGCCTGGCCGCGCAGCGAGGGCGCTACCCGCCGGTACGCCGGGGTATCCCACATCGACGTCGACAACCTGACCGACGAGACCGTCGCTGACATCCAGCGCAAACTCGCCGACCGCAACATCACGTTGACGGCGCTGGGGTACTACCCCAACACCATTACCGACGATCTAGACCAGCGGGCCTTCTACGTTGCCCACCTCAAAAAGATGATTGTCGGTGCTGCCAAGTTGGGGGTGCCCGTGGTATCTACCTTCATCGGTCGAGTGCAGCACCTGACCATCGACGAGAACCTTGACATCTTCGCCTCGGTCTGGCCTGAAATCATCGAGTGCGCAGAACAACACGGCATCAAGGTCGCCATCGAACACTGCCCCATGCTCTTCGATCAAGACCAGTGGCCCGGCGGCCAGAACCTCATGACAACGCCGGCCATCTGGCGGCGGGCATTCGAGATCATCCCCAGCCCCAACTTTGGCCTCACCTATGACCCGTCGCACTTCATCTGGCAAATGATCGACTACATCAAGCCGCTGTACGAGTTCGCGGACCGCATCTTCCACGTCCACTACAAGGACATCAAGGTGTTTGCCGACAAGCTCAACGACCACGGCTCGATGGCCTACCCCCTGCAATACATGGCCCCCAAGCTGCCCGGCCTGGGCGACGTCGACTGGGGCAAGTTCGTCTCCGCCCTCAAGGACATCGGCTACAGCGCCGGTGCCGTGGTCGAAGTCGAAGACAAGGCCTTTGAAGCCACCGATGACGACGTGCTGGGTGCTCTACGCCAGAGCTACCGGTACATGCGCAACTTTGTCGTCTAAAACCCCACCACCCACCAACCAACCTCAACAACAACAAGAAACGAGAACTCTCAATTATGCGAGTCAATAAAGCAACGAAGCTCTTTGCTACCGCCGCCGCTGGCGCCCTACTCCTCACCGCCTGCACAGCCGAAGGCTCCGGCGACTCTAGTGAGGGCCGCCACTTCACCATCGACGTCACCGCAGGTGAGGTGCTTGCCACCGGGCCGCATGGCGAGGAAGCCGTCTCCGCTACCACGCTCGAGTTGACCGACGCCGAACGCGAGCAGATCCGAAACGGCAACTACCGCGCCGCCATCGCCTTCCACTACTCTGGTGACGACTGGTCCAGGGCCCAAGAGGCCGGCATGCGCGCCGCCTTCGAGGAACTGGGCATCCAAGTAGTCGGCGTCACCGACGCAGGCTTCTCGGTGGAGCAGCAGGTCGCCGACGTGGAGAACCTCAAGTCCCTGGGCGCAGACATTCTCATCTCCATCCCGGTGGACCCGGTCGCCACCCGCGATGTGTTCCAGCGGGCCGCCGACGACGGCTTGGCCATCGTCTTCATGGACAACGCCCCGGCTGGCCTCGTACCCGGCCAGGACTACGTCTCCGTAGTGTCAGCAGACAACTACGGCAACGGTGTGGTCGCCGCCCAGATCATGTGCCAGGCCTTGGAGGGCGAAGGCGAGATCGGTGTTGTGTTCCACGCCGCCGACTTCTTCGTGACCAACCAGCGGGTCGAAGCCTTCGAAAACGAGATTGAGACCAACTGCCAGGGTGTGGAGATTGTGGACCGGGGCGGCTTCGACGACCCCAACGCCGTCTCCGAGGTTGCTGACGCCATGCTCACCCGCAACCCCAACCTTGACGGCATCTTCGCCAACTGGGACATCCCGGCCGAACACGTCGCAGCATCGGCCATCTCTGCCGGCCGCAACGACCTGGTTATCACCACCGTTGACCTGGGCGACAACGTGGCCCGGATGATCGCCGAACGTGGCCTCGTGGCTGGCCTCGGCGCCCAACTGCCCTTCGACCAAGGCCGCGCCCAGGTCATGCTGGCCGCCTACGGCCTGCTCGGCAAGGAAGCCCCGCCCTTCGTCGCGGTGCCCGCCCAGCCCGTCTGGTTCGACAACCTGCTCGACGCCTACGAGTTGGTCTACCACCAGCCGGCCCCGCAGTGGCTTGACGACCTCTGGAACGCCCACCAGTAAACCCCACCATGCGTTGCGGGGTCGGGGAACGTCGGACAACGGCGACTCCCCGGCCCCGCGACAGGTGCCTCAACTCACGGAAGAGAAGCTCACAATGAAGACCTACAACGTAGGCGTGATCGGCGCCGGGTTCATGGCCAAGGCCCACTCCATGGCATACGCGGCCATGCCCATGTTCTTTTGGCCCGCGCCCGGCATCCCGGTGCGGTACTCCATCTGCGACGTGACCGCCGACCTGGCCGCCGACGCCGCTAGTCGGCTGGGCTTTACCAAGTCGACGGATGACTGGCGCACCATCGTCAACGACCCGGATGTGGACGCCGTCAGCATCTGCACCCCCAACGACTCCCACGCCGAGATCGCCATCGCTGCCGCCCGCAACGGCAAACACATCCTCTGCGAGAAGCCCCTGGCCAACACCGCTGCCGAGGCCAAAGCCATGGTGGACGCGGTGGTTGATAACAACGTAACGAACATGTTGGCCTTCAACTACCGGCACACCCCGGCAGTGGCCCTAGCCAGAGAGATCATCGACAGTGGCGAGATCGGCACAGTCCAGACCTTCCGAGGCACCTACCTGCAAGACTGGTCCGCTGACGCCTCGACACCACTGTCTTGGCGCTTCCAGTCAGCTATCGCTGGCAGCGGGGCCCTCGGTGACATCGGCACCCACGTCATCGACCTAGCCCGCTACCTGGTCGGCGAGATCAACGAGGTAGCGGCCAACCTGAAAACCTACATTCCGCAGCGGCCACTATCTAACTCCACTGTCGACAAACTTGGTGCGGCAGCCCCCGGAGTCGAGACCGCCCCGATGGGCGCCGTCGACGTCGACGATGAAGCCAGCTTCGCCGTGCGATTCGCTGATGGTGCGACGGGTTCGATTGAGGCCACCCGCAACGCCTGGGGGCGCAACAACTTCATCACCTTCGAAATCCACGGCTCGGCTGGCTCTATCTACTTCGACTACGAACACCGCGACGAGCTGCGGGTCGCTTACGCCAGCGACCGCGCGGACCGCCGAGGTTTCCGCATCATCCAGACCGGCCCGCAACACCCCTACGGAGACCACCTGTGGCCGATCCCTGCCCTCGGTATCGGCTACTGCGAGACCAAGATCGTCGAAACCTACGAGTTCTTCAAGGCCATCACTGACGGGACGCAGGCTTCACCCAACTTCGCCGACGGCCTGGCCATCTGTCACATCGTCGAAGCCATTCAACGTTCCCACCTCACCGATGGAGCCTGGACCCATGTCACACGGTAAAACCCCAGCCTCAGCAGAACCCACAGCCGGAGGCCAGGGCACAACTGACCTGCTTGTCATGCGGGACATCTGCAAGTCCTTTAGCGGCGTACCGGTGCTCAAGGACGTCAACTTCACCCTCCGTCGAGGCGAGGTACACGCTCTCGTTGGCGGCAACGGTGCAGGCAAGTCCACTCTGATGAAGATCTTCACCGGCGTCTACACCAAGGATTCCGGCACTGTCTGCGTCGATGGTCAAGAAGTCCACTTCAAGTCGTATGACGACGCCAGCCAGGCCGGTGTCCGCATGATTTTCCAAGAACTCTCCCTCGTTCCGACGCTCACCATCTACGAAAACATCTTCTTGAACAACGAGAGCCTCAAGGGACTCGCCCTGGATCGCAAGGAAATGCGCCAGATGGCGGGCGAACTGCTCAAGTCGCTGGGGCTCGACATTTCGCCGCGCGAACTGGTCAGCTCGCTGCCCGTTGGCTACCAGCAGATGGTCGAGATTGCCAAGGCGCTGTCCATGAACGCCAAGATCCTCGTCCTCGACGAGCCGACGGCATCACTCACCGATGCCGAAGTGGGGATGCTCTTCGCCACCATGGAACGCCTCAAGGCCAAGGGCGTGTCCATGGTCTACATCTCGCACCGCATGAGCGAGATATTGCAGGTGACCGACACCGTGTCGGTGCTCCGCAACGGCCAGGTGGTTCTCACCGCCCCCACCGACCAACTGGACATCCCGGCCATCGTGCACGCCATGCTCGGAGGTTCGGCCGAAAAGAGCTTCGAGTGGGTGCCGCGCATTCACCCCCCGTCAGACCAGCTCATGCTCAATGTGCAGAACCTCCAACTGAACTCCATCGTCAAGGACGTGACGTTCCAGGTTCGCAAGGGCGAGATCTTAGGTATCGCCGGCCTCATGGGATCGGGTCGCACCGAGATCCTCAAGGCCCTGTTCGGCATGGAGAAGGTCAAGTCCGGCCAGATCTCCCTGGACGGGCAGCCGGTGAACTTCCGCAACGTGCAACAGGCCGTGCGCGCTGGCATGGCCCTAGTGCCGGAGGATCGCCGCCGTGAAGGCCTCGTGCTCGGGCACACGGTCAAAGCGAACACGATTGTCACCGTCCTTGACCAGCTGCTCGGGGGGTGGATGATCTCTGAGAAGAAATCCAACCAACTCGTCAACGACAAGGTCGCCGAACTCAACGTCAAAACCGACGGAATCAACAAAACCATCTCGCTGCTGTCTGGTGGAAACCAGCAGAAGGTAGTCATCGCTAAGTGGTTGGCCGCCAACCCCAAGGTGCTGCTCCTTGACGAGCCGACAGCCGGCATCGACATCGAGGCCAAGGGCGAGATCACCGCCATCATCCGCGACTTTGCTGACCGTGGTAACTCGGTTGTTCTTGTGTCCTCTGAGCTGGTCGAGCTCATGGCCGTCTGTGACCGCGTGATCGTGCTGCACGACGGCGTAGTCACCCAGAATCTCGACCGCCACAACATCGAATCAGAAGAGGTACTTCAAAATGCAATCCAAGGTTAAACAGCGCGTCCCCGAATCTGTGCTCAGGCCCAGCCTCGGCGATCAGGTGCGAGCCTGGCTCGCGCACAACAACATCATCGTCTATGTCGCTTTCATCGCGGTTTTCATCCTCTTTTCGATCCTGCTGGGCAGCAACTTCACGTCGGTGAATAACGTCCTCAACATTGCCCGGCAGACGGCGATGATCTCGATCATGGCCGTGGCCATGACCTTCGTCATCGGGTCTGGACAGATAGACCTGTCGATCGGTTCGATCGCGGCACTGTCCTCGCTGGTGGCCGCCCTCATCCTGCGCGACACCGGCAACATCCTTCTGGCCCTGGCCTGTGCCCTTGTGCTTGGTGCGGGCATCGGCCTGGTCAACGGGCTGCTGAACACTAAGGCTGGCATCCCGTCCTTCCTCACCACGCTGGGCATGATGGGCGTGATCCGAGGGTTCGCCATGTGGATCACCAACACTGCGGCCGTGCCGATTCAGAACTCCACCTTCAACACCATCTTTGGGATCGGAAACGTCGGCGGCCTGCCGGTGCTGCTCTTGTGGACCGTGGTGTTCGCCGTGGTCGGCTACCTGCTGTTGAACCGGATGCGGTTCGGTCGGCACACCCTCGCCGTCGGCGGCAACGAGTCCGCCGCGCGCTTCTCCGGCATCAACACCCAGAGCATCAAGATTCGCGTCATGATGATGAGCGGCCTATTCGCTGCCATCGCAGGTGTCATGTACGCCGCCCGTATGCAGTCGGGCCGATGGACCTTTGGTGAAGGCGACGAATTGTCAGTCATCGCAGCCGTCATTCTGGGCGGCACCAGCATGGCCGGTGGCAACGGTACGATCATCGGCGCTGTGGTCGGCTCCATGCTCATGGGCATGATCAACAACGGCCTCGTGCTGGGTGGCCTCAGCGTCGCCCAACAAACCATCATCCGGGGCGCGATCATCATCCTGGCTACCGCCATCGCCAACCGCTCCAACGCGAAACGTCAGGCCAGTTGACCGCACTGTCGGTGTAGGGTCTGAGATGTGATGCTTGGTCCGGTTGTCCCTGCGAGCCATCTCGCAGGCATCCTCTCCGATGGTATTCCGAGATCAATCACGGAACTCACTGGGCTGTCCGGGCTGGCTCGATCTACCGTGCGCGAACGGGTGGGTGAACTGGTCTCCATCGACCTGCTCTGCCCTACCGGACAGACCGTGTCACGGGGTGGACGGCCGACCGCCCTCTTTCAGATCAGGGACGATTCGTGGCTGGTTCTTGCCGTCGACTTGGGAGTGCGGCACTGCCAGGTCGGGGTGACAAACATGTTCGGAACCCTCCTTGCCACCCACCGGATGGATATCGACATCGCCGATGGGCCCGACATCATCCTGGCGCTAGTGACCCAGGTGGCTGTCAACCTGCTTCAACGCAACGGGATCAGCCCGGACTGCATCCGGGCGGTGGGGGTTGGGCTCCCCGGCCCTGTCGAACACGCCACCGGACGCCCGATTGATCCACCGGTTATGCCGGGATGGCATCAGGCGGATGTGCCAGCGGCCTTGCGGTCGCATTTCGGGGTGCCGGTTCTCGTCGACAATGACGTGAACGCCGCCGTGCTGGGCGAGCGACTGCTCGGCTGGCCGGACTGCTCTGACCTGGTCTACGTCAAGGTCTCGACGGGAATCGGTGCGGGAATCGTGTCACACGGCCAGTTACTGCGGGGCGCCCAAGGTGCGGCTGGCGACATCGGTCATGTGTTGCTGCATTCGACGGCCCGCCAGCAGTGCCGGTGTGGTCGGGTGGGCTGCCTTGAAGCAGCAGCTGGTGGTGACGCGATCGTTCGCACCCTGGCTCAAGAATATGGCCGCGACGTGACCTCTCTGACGGATGTGGTGCGACTCGCTCAGGCAGGGGACGCGCAGGTGTCGCAGTTGCTGCGCGAGTCCGGGCGAGCGGTCGGTGATGTGCTCGTCGCAAGCGTCAGCCTGCTCAACCCGTCGACGATTGTGCTCGGCGGCACGCTCGGCGAACTCGGCGACCACCTGCTCACCGCCGTCCGTGAGACGGTGTACGCGCGAGGGTCTTCCCTGGCCACGAGAGACTTGACGATCACCCGGTCGAAGGCGGGGGCGGACGCCGCGCTGGTCGGAGCCGGGGTGTTGGGTATCGAACACCTGCTGTCCCGCGAGTACATCCAAGAACGAATCGACCTCGCCACCGGCACGCTGAGCATGAACAGGCCGTGAACAGCCGTTCCGGCTTGACGGTTGTCAGGTGGGTTCGCTGTCGGGCTGCCAGCGCAAGAGGTCGCCGGGCTGACAGTCCAGGGCTTGACAGAGGGCGTCGAGGGTGGTGACTTTTGACCACCGGGAGCAGCCAATCTGGTGTGTGAGGGGGTGCTGATGCGGCGGGGGAGGGGACACGACAGGTAGGGTGCGGGTATGAGTGTTGGGGATGTGGCGGGGCTGATTGCGGCTATCGCGTTTGTGCTGCTGGTGGGGTTTTTGGCTT
>JAITCK010000021.1 GCA_031283115.1 Cellulomonadaceae bacterium
CCAGGTGCCTTTGCGAACCTTGTCGGCGAACTTGCCTACCTCAACGAGCACGGCTTCGACGTCGGCGTCGATGTCTTGCCCGTCCACGTGCAGGCGGTCGCTGTCGGCGATGTCTTTGAGCGGCCCTCGGCGCAGGGCGGTGTGAAGTACGGACCGGCCTTCGGTACAGTTGATTTTTTCGCCGCTGAACATGGCGTTGATGCGTTCGGGCAGGTTGACTTCGTAGGCCAGGCGGGCCAGGTCGCCGAGGATTTCGTCGGTGACCAGGTTTTTGGACAGGTCGACAAAAAGGTCACCGGCCTGGTAACTGAGGCGTTCAGCCCGGGCGGGGTCGGATGTGAACCAGCCGCGTAGGTCGGCCTGGAAGTTGCCGTAGTGGTTTTCGAGTGAAGCCCAGGCGGCAGTGGATTGGGGGTCGATGGGTGAAGGCACAGTCATAAGGCCACAGCCTAGAAAATGTGGCAGTGTCAGGCCAGCATTTCGCGGCGCATTGCCTCCGTCACCGTCGCAATGTGGCCTTTGTCACGTTGCCGCTTCTTGATGCGGGGACTGCTTTTTACGTGGGCATTGCCCTATACAGGTGCTGCCCCTATGCGGGTACCGGCCCCGTTGAGCCTCGGTGCATCAGGGTGGTGGCAACGGTGATGTTGTCTGATCCGCCGCCGTCGAGCATGGATCGGATCAGCCGGAAGGCGTCAGCGCCAATCTCGGGGAGGTTTTGCGCGATGGTGGTGAGCGGCGGGGCGAGTACATGGCCTTCGGGGATATCGTCGAAGCCGATGACGGACAGGTCTTCGGGGATGCGGAGGCCACGTTCGGCGCACACGTCGTAGACGCCCAGTGCTGACCAGTCGTTAGCGCAGAAGATGGCGGTGGGCGGGTAGGGCAGGTCGAGGAGTTTGCGGGCGCAGTCCACGGCCCAGTCTCGCCGGTAGGCGCCGGTCAGGGTCAACGAGGGGTCGTAGGGGAGGCGGGCTTCGGCTAGGGCTTGGACGTAGCCTTGTTCGCGCAGTTGGGCGCTGAGCAGGTCAGTGCGACCACGAATGTGGGCGATGCGCACGTGCCCCAAATCGATGAGGTGCTTGGTGGCTTCTCGCGCCCCGGCCAGGTTGTCGCTGGCGATGGTGGCGGAGTCGGTGAGTCCCGCAGGCGGGTCAACGGTGACGATGGGGATGGCGGTTCCACTGATGCGGATGGTGGGTGTCATGACGATGGCAGCGTCAATGAGTGAACCGCCCAGGCGTTGGATGGACCGGTGTTCCCAACCCACGGCGCGTTCGTCGGCGATAGCGCCAGAGTAGGCGAGCAGTTCGTAGCCTTTGCCCACGGCTTCGGCAGAGATGCCTTTGATGACTTCGGTGGCGAAGGGGTCGAAGCCAGCCAGCAGTACGCCGATGGTGTTGGACGAGGACCGTCGCATGGACGATGCGACGAGGGAGGCTTCATAACCGAGTTTGGTAACGGCGGCTTTGACGCGCGCTTGGGTGGCGGAGGCCACGCCGTAGCGGTTGTTCATTACCTTGGACACAGTGGCAGGTGACACCCCAGCTTCGCGGGCGACATCATGGATGGTGACACCACGCTGAGAAGTGAACTGCCCGTTGGCGACCCCATCGGGTACGGGCATCATTGCGCTCATAATGGAAACGTTATCGGAAAACGGTTCCGAACGGGCAAAAGACACAATATTTGCGACAAACTTGTCGTAAATGTGACCTTCGCGTTTTCGGGCTCCTCGGGCTCAAAATAGCGGGGGGGGGGGTACTCGTCTTTGCATTGTGCCTGGTGTGGCCGCCCATAAGTGCGACAAAGGTCGCTTGCGACGCCTTGCGGGCGGTAGGCTAGACATCAGCAACGAAAACGTTTTCGATACCGCCCTGTTGTGCCGAAGGAGATGCACCCCATGACTGACGTCACCGTCACCGAAAACCACAGCCCCGTCCGTGCCATGCCTCAGCCCTCAACCCGCGTGCGCGAGCTGGTCGCCCAGATGACGGTGGAAGAAAAGTTGGCCCAAATCGTCAGCTTCTGGCTCGACCAAGGTGGCAACGTCGTCGCCCCCATGCAAGGCGAAATGGGAGCCGCCTCCGCCGGACAAACCCTGGCCGACATCACCAAGCACGGCCTCGGCCAATACACCCGCGTCTACGGTACCCGCCCCGTCGATCCCATCAAGCGGGCCCAATGGCTGTGGGAAGAACAACGCCGCCTCAAGCGCGAAACCCGCCTGGGTATCCCCGCCTTGGTTCACGAAGAATGCCTCACCGGCCTGGCCGCCTGGCAGGCCGCCACCTTCCCCGTGCCGCTGAGCTGGGGCGCCTCCTTCAACCCTGAACTCGTCTACGACTGCGGCCAAGTCATCGGCCAATCCATGAAACAGTTGGGCATCCACCTTGGGCTGGCCCCCGTCATGGACGTCATCCGCGACCTGCGCTGGGGCCGCGTCGACGAATGTATCTCCGAAGACCCCTATGTGGTGGGCACCATCGGCACCTCCTACGTGCGCGGCCTGCAAGACGCAGGCGTCCACGCCACTCTCAAACACTTCCTGGGCTACTCCAAAGGCAGGGCAGGCCGCAACCACGCCCCCGTCTACGCAGGCAACCGCGAAGTCCGCGACACCTTCCTGCCCCCCTTCGAAATGGCCATCCTTGACGGCGGCGTCAAGTCCGTTATGAACTCCTACACCGACCTCGATGGCGTCCCCATGGCCGCCAACGAAGACTGGCTGACCGGCGTTCTCCGTGAAGAAATCGGCTTCGAAGGAACCGTCGTCGCCGACTACTTCGCTATTGCCTTCCTCCAAGTGATGCACGGCATCGCCGCCGACCGGGCCGAAGCCGCCGCCGAAGCCCTCACCGCAGGCATCGACGTGGAACTGCCCGGCATGGACGCCTACCCCCTGCTGGCCGAAAAAGTCAAAGACGGCACCTTCGACGAACGCCTCATCGACCGGGCCCTCTACCGGCACCTGGCCCAAAAAGAAGAACTCGGCCTCCTCGACGCCGACGCCTTCGAAGGTGAGCCCCCCACCACCATCGACCTGGACTCCCCAGAACACCAACGCATCGCCCGCCGCATGGCCGAACAGTCCGTCGTCCTGCTCAGCAACGACGGCGTCCTGCCCGTTCGCACAGCCCCCGCGAAAATCGCTGTCATCGGCGAAAATGCCGACAAAGCCGCAGGTCTGCAAGGCTGCTACTCCTTCGCCAACCACGTGCTGGCCGGTTTCCCCGACTACGAGATGGGCTTCTCCATCCCCACCATCGTCGAAGCCCTGCCCGCCGCCTTCCAGGCAGCCGGAATGGCCGCCCCTGAACTGGTTCTGGCCAAGGGGGCAGGCATCGAATCCGACAGCCTGGCCGACATCCCCGCCGCCGTCACCGTCACCCAAGATGCCGACCTGGCCATCGTTGTCGTCGGCGACAATGCGGGCCTCTTTGGCCGCGGCACCGTCGGTGAAGGCAACGACGCCGAATCCCTGGAACTGCCCGGCGCCCAACGCCAACTGGTCGAAGCCCTGGTCGCCACCGGAACCCCCGTCGTCATGGTGGTGGTAACTGGCCGCCCCTACGTGCTGGGCTGGGCCTTGGACGGAGACCAGGCCAAGCCTGCCGCCGTCCTGCAAAGCTTCTTCCCCGGCGAAGGCGGCGGCCTGGCCATCGCCGACGTCATCACCGGCGCCGTCAACCCGTCGGCCCGCCTGCCCATCTCCCTGCCCCGGTCCTCCGGATCCCAGCCCTACTCCTACCTCCACCCCATCCTGGGCGGCCCGTCTGACGTGACCAACACCGACTCCACGCCCACCCGACCCTTCGGGTTCGGTCTGTCCTACACGTCCTTCGCCTACACCGACGTGACCGTCCCGGCCACCGTGGCTGCAGGCGACAGTTTTGACGTGACCGTCACCGTGACCAATACGGGTGACGTGAACGGCGCCGACGTGGTTCAGGTCTATGGCCGCGACATCAAAGGCTCCATCACCCGGCCCACCTCACAACTGCTGGGTTACCGGCGGGTTGAGTTGGCGGCAGGGGAATCCAAGGCGGTCACCTTCACCGTGCCCACCCAACGCTTCTCCTTCCACGACCGAACCATGACCCGCATCGTTGAACCCGGCGATGTGCAGGTTTGGGTGGCCTCCCACTGCGACGTGGACGACCCAGCCGCCGTCGCTGCCAACGAAAAGAAGTCCATCGAAATCGAAGGCAAGGCCGCCAAGGTGGTTATCCCCGGCACGTCCACCGCCCGCGCCACCCTGTCCATCACCGGCGACAACTACCGGGTCACCTACGCCGACCCCCGCCTCGTTTCAGCCACGATCAACTGACAAGAAGCGCATACCGATATCATCCGCGATGATATCGGTATGCGTATTCGTCAGATGACTGCTCTGCTTGCTGTTGGCCTGCTTGTTGCCGGGTGCGGGCGGGGCGGTGGCGGAACGTCAGCGGGCACGGAGGATGACCCCATCACTATTGGTGTGGTCAATGCGGCCGAACCCTACTGGCAAACCTTCATCGACTTGGCGGCAGCCGACGGTATCAGCGTAGAGTTGCAGAACTTCAGCGACTACCAGTTGCCCAACCAGGCTTTAGCGGACGGGCAACTCGACCTCAACCAGTTCCAGCACTTACAGTTCCTGGCCCAGTTCAACGTCAACGCAGGCACAGACCTGGTGCCCATCGGCGCTACCGCCGTCTACCCGCTGGGCTTGTATTCGCTCAGACACAGCAGCCTCGACTCCATTCCTGACGGCGGCCAGGTGGCTATCCCTAACGACCCCACCAACCAGGCACGTGCCCTGCTCGTCTTGAAGGCTGCCGGACTGGTCGCCTTGACGGGCGGCGGCAACTCTTTCTCGACGACGGCAGACATTGACCAGGACGCATCCACAGTGACGGTCACTGCTGTCGATGCCGCTCAGACGGCTATCGCCCTGCAAGATGTGGATGCGGCCATCATCAACAACGACTTTGTGGGCCAAGCCGGTCTCACCCTGTCGGATGCCCTCTACGCCGATGACCCGTCGTCGCCGGATGCTGAGCCTTACATCAACATTTTCGTGGCCCGCGCCGCCGACGCCGACAATGAGACGTTTGCCCGCCTGGTCAACATATATCACGACCCGTCAGTCACCGATGGGGTCATCGAATCGTCGGGCGGGACGGGAGTCATCATGGACAACAGCCCCGCCGACTTGCAGCGCATCCTGGCCTACATTGAAGACAACTTCCGTCAGGCATCGTGACCCAGATCACGCAGTCTGACCATGCCGATCTCACATTTTGAGATCTAATGCTACTGGCGCTGACCTCGCCTAACGGTTCAGTATCTCAATATGTGAACAACACACATCATCGTGCGCCCGGAGAGAAGACAGAAACAACCGGGCCATTTGGGCTGGCAAGAATCATCACCCAGTATTACCACCTGAGCGAAGTCGCCACGAGTGCAGGCGACTGACCCCGTGGCGGCCCCACCTCGGCTGAACTCGTTGAACTAGCAGCCACCCACCACAAACTCCCGCAAGCGCCACCACCGCGGCGCCCGCCCACACCAAAGGAGCCGCAATGGCCCCCACCCTGACCCGCGCAGCCAAGGCCGTCGCCGCTGGCGCAACCGCCCTCCTCAGCATCACCCTGCTGGCCGGATGCGCCCAAGGCGCCAGCGCCGCAGACGCAGAACTCGGCAGCGAAACCAACCCCGTCCGCATCGGTGTTGTCAACGCCGAAGAGCCCTACCGCCACACCTTCGTTGAAGTAGCCCACGGCGAAGGCATCCACATTCAGTTCATCAACTTCTCCGACTTCCACATCCCCAACCAGGCCCTCGCCGACGGCGACCTGGACCTCAACCAGTTCCAACACCTACAGTTCCTGGCCGCCTTCAACGAAAACACCGGTAACGACCTGACCCCCATCGGTGCCACCGCCGTCTACCCGCTGGGCCTGTACTCCCTGCGCCACGACTCCGTAGCCGACTTTGAAGCAGGCGCACAAATTGCCATCCCCAACGACCCCACCAACCAGGCCCGCGCCCTGCTGGTACTCCAAGACGCCGGACTCATCACCCTGCGTGACGGCGGCAACTCGTTTTCCACCCCCTTCGACATCATCGCCGAAGAATCCCTAGCCACCGTCACCCCCGTCGACGCCGCCCAAACGGCCCTGGCCCTGCAAGATGTCGACGGCTCCATCGTCAACAACTCCATGATCGCCCAAATCGGCATGGGTCTGTCCGACGCCCTCTTCCACGACGACCCCGCCTCTGTAGCAGCCGAGCCCTACATCAACGTGTGGGTCGCCCGTGCCGAAGACGCCGACAACGAGGTATTCACCCGCATCGTCGACATCTTCCACAACAGTGACGATGTCATCAACGGCCTCATCGAATCCTCTGCCGGAACCGCAGCCGTCCGCAACAACCCGGCCGCCGACTTGCAGCGCATCCTCGCCAACATTCAAGAAAACCTCCGCAACCAGTGACCTGTGACCTCACGCGAGGTCACCTCCAGGCACTCACGACGAGGCGCCGCAGGCTGAGCACTCCGCCTGCGGCGCTTATCGTCTCTTCACGTATCCATCCCGACCAGGGTCAACCCAGGCCGGTGAGGCGAAAAGAAAGGGGCAGGCGTGAGCCAGCCGATCATCAGCTTCAAAGAAGCCGAAAAAGTGTTCCCCGGGCGGGGAAAACGCCCCGACGTGCGTGCCGTCGACGGCGTCACCTTCGACATTATGGAAGGTGAAATCTTCGGCGTCATCGGATACTCCGGTGCCGGAAAATCCACCCTGGTTCGCCTCATCAACGCCCTCGAAAAACCGACCGGCGGATCCGTGGTTGTTGGCGGAACCGAGATTGTGGGCCTCAGCGAAGCCAAACTCCGCACCGTGCGCGCAGGCATCGGCATGGTCTTCCAACAGTTCAACCTGCTGGGCTCCCGTACCGTCGCCGGAAACGTCGCCTACCCGCTGGAAGTAGCTGGCTGGGACAGGGCCGCCCGCAAAGCCCGCGTCGCCGAACTACTCGACTACGTGGGTATCGCCGACAAAGCCGACGCCCGCCCCTCCCAACTGTCCGGCGGCCAACGCCAGCGGGTCGGCATCGCCCGAGCCCTGGCCACCTCACCTAAAATCCTGCTCGCCGACGAAGCCACCTCAGCCCTCGACCCTGAAACCACCCAAGACGTACTCCGCCTCCTGCAACAGGTCAACAAAGACCTGGGCGTGACCGTCGTCGTCATCACCCACGGCATGAACGTGGTTCGTTACCTCTGCGACCGCGTCGCCGTCATGGAACACGGCAAGGTGGCCGAACTCGGCAACACCTACGACGTGTTCGCTAACCCGCAAGCCGCCGTGACCAAAAAGTTTGTGGGCACCGCCCTCAAAGACCGCCCCGAAGGCGACGTGCTCGACCGCCTCCGGGCCCGCCACCCCGGACGCCTGGTCACCGTCGCCGTCAACGCCAAGGAATACACGGGCATCTTCAACGTGCTCGCCCAACACAACGTCAGCGGCAAAGTGGTTTACGGCGGCATCACCGAAGTAGGGGACCTGCCCTACGGGTCCATCACCTGGGAGTTGAGCGCAGACTCACCGCAGGTACTCGACACCGCTGTCAACGCCCTGTACAGCGTCGCCTCCATCAACGACCTCGGCGACGCAGCCCACCCTAAAAACTCGCAGGCTGACACGACGGAGGTTGCAGCATGAACCAGGGAATCGACTGGACCCGTTTTGGCCCTATGCTCTGGGAAGCCGCAGGCCAAACCGTACAAATGGTAGGTACCGCCGTTGTGGTGGGCGGATTTTTCGGCCTCATCATCGGCCTGGCCCTCTACCTGACCCGCCGTGGCAACCTGCTAGAAAATCGGATGATCTTCACGGCTATCAACGTGATCATCAACGTGGTGCGCCCCATCCCCTTCATCATCCTCTTTGTTGCGTTAGGGCCGGTGACCAGGGCTGTTGTC
>JAITCK010000086.1 GCA_031283115.1 Cellulomonadaceae bacterium
CTCTCCTCGCCACCACAACCACCGACAACGGCGGCGGGCATGTCAGGAGTCTAGAACATCCCACTGACAACTCTTTGTGGCCGCCCCAGTACACAACGGTCAGGCAGCGCACAACATTCGTAGCCACCACAACAATCGAAGTCTCAAGTTCTGGTCTGGTCGGGCAGGGTTGGAACTTCGTACATCAGGTGGGCGCTGAGGGACTCGAACCCCCGACATCTACGGTGTAAACGTAGCGCTCTAACCAACTGAGCTAAGCGCCCCTGCGCAACCTCAACAAGGGCGCGCGGTGGGACAGTCTACTACTTGACTGCTGCTACCTTGACCGACCCTTGTTGTCGAGGCGGGTGGCCGACCATTGGGGGGCAATAGAAAAGGTGTTCATGGCGTGCAAGCCTGCCGTGGTGGAGGCCTCTTGGATTTCCGCCAAGCCCACGTGTCCGTCCCGGCCTGCCTTGACGGTGAACAGCCAGACGGGGGCGCCGTCGTCGAGCACGGTCAAGGCGTCGAGGAGCATGTCGGCGAGTTCGCCGTCGTCGGATCGCCACCAGACGATGACGGCGTCGGTGACGTCGTCGTAATCTTCGTCGGCCAGTTCGCCGTCGATGATGTCTTCGATGTCGGCGCGCAGGTCGTCGTCTACGTCGTCATCCCAACCGAACTCTTGCACTACCTGACCTGAAGTGAAGCCGAGGCGGTCTGCCGCGGATTCGTTCAGGCGGTCGTTCTGCTCTACCACGGGGTCTATCGTTCCTTCCCTTGCTTGCACACGTCACAGTGGTGGCGCGTCTCGCGCGGAATCCCCGCGCAAACTAATCGTGGCACGCCCGCCTCATCTGCGTCGCCGTTGATGCTCTCGCGTGTCGCCGCCACTCAAACGTGACCAACCTGACAACTCAACGCGCCATGACCAGTGCCATACGGGACGGCACGTCGCGCGCGCTACCCCACAACTGAGCGACAATAGGGAGGTTCGCGCACCCGCACCCCTACGTCTTCAACGAGGTAAACCCGTGGCACAGTATGACGACGCCGGCCCGCTCATCAACGGCCTGCTGAGCGCAGTCCCTGACATCGACCCTGACGAAACCCACGAATGGGTCGAATCTTTCGACGGTCTCATCGACGACAAGGGCGGCCCTCGCGCCCGCTACGTCATGCTCAACCTGCTGCGTCGCGCCCGAGAACGCAACGTGTCCATTCCGGCGTCTTTCGCTACGCCGTACGTCAACACGATTGGTGTTCACGAGGAGCCCTACTACCCTGGTGACGAGGTGTTGGAGCGCCAGTACCGTCGCATGATTCGCTGGAATGCTGCCGTCATGGTGACTCGTGCCCAGCGTCCCGGTTTGGGTGTGGGCGGCCACATTTCGTCGTACGCCTCAGCGGCGACCCTCTACGAGGTGGGTCTCAACCACTTCTTCCGCGGCAAGGATCACCCTGGCGGCGGCGACCAAATCTTCTTCCAAGGCCACACTGCCCCCGGCATGTATGCCCGCGCCTTCCTTGAAGGTCGCGTCAGCGAAGACCAGTTGAAGGGCTTCCGTCAGGAGCATTCGTATGGCGGTCTCGGTAAGGGTCTGCCGTCATACCCGCACCCGCGTCTCATGCCGGACTTCTGGGAGTTCCCCACCGTGTCGATGGGTTTGGGTCCGGCTGAGGCCATCTACCAGGCCTGGACCAACAAGTACCTGCACAACCGCGGTTTCAAAGACACCTCCCAGCAGGATGTGTGGGCTTACCTGGGCGACGGTGAAATGGATGAGCCGGAATCGCGGGGCCTCATCCAACTGGCCGCCCACCAGGGCTTGGACAACCTCACTTTTGTTGTCAACTGTAACTTGCAGCGTCTTGACGGGCCTGTGCGCGGTAACGGCAAAATCATTCAGGAACTGGAAGCCCAGTTCAAGGGTGCTGGCTGGAATGTCATCAAGGTTATTTGGGGCCGTGAGTGGGATGCCCTGCTCAACGCCGACAAGGATCGTGCCCTAGTTCACCTGATGAACACGACCCGTGACGGCGACTACCAGACCTACCGGGCCGAGTCGGGCGCCTACATTCGGGAAAACTTCTTCGGCCGCGACCCGCGTACTGCCGCCTTGGTCGCCAACATGACTGACGATGACATTTGGAACCTCAAGCGTGGTGGCCACGACTTCCGTAAGGTGTACGCCGCCTATGCTGCGGCCCGCGCCCACACCGGCCAGCCCACCATCATCCTGGCGCAGACGGTCAAGGGGTACGGTCTCGGTTCTGGTTTCGCTGGCCGTAACGCCACCCACCAGATGAAGAAACTCAAAACAAACGAGTTCATGCTGCTGCGTGACACCTTGCACCTGCCCATCACCGACGAGCAGTTGGAAGACCCCTACAACGCCCCCTTCTACAACCCTGGCATGGACGACCCGGCCATCCAGTACATGATGGAGCGTCGCCGCCAGTTGGGTGGCTTTGTGCCGGAGCGCCGTCACCAGACCAAGCCGCTGGAACTGCCTGCGCAAAAGCATTACGACGCCCTCAAGTCGGGATCGGGTAAGCAGCAGGTGGCCACGACGATGGCCCTGGTTCGCCTGTTCAAGGACATCATCAAGGATGGCGAGTTCGGTAAGCGTATCGTCCCCATCATCCCTGATGAGGCCCGGACGTTCGGCCTGGAATCTATCTTCCCGTCGGCCAAAATCTTCAACACGAACGGTATGCATTACACCCCGGTAGACCAGGCGTCGCTGATGCGTTACGCCGAATCGGAGTCGGGCCAGATTATGCACACCGGCATCAACGAGGCGGGTTCTGCTGCCGTCTTCCAGACGGTCGGCACCTCCTATGCGACCCTCGGCGAAACCCTCATCCCCTTCTACATCTTCTATTCGATGTTCGGTTTCCAGCGCACCGGCGACCAGTTCTGGGCTGCCGGCGACCAGATGACACGCGGTTTCATTGTCGGCGCGACCGCTGGGCGGACGACGTTGGCCGGTGAAGGTTTGCAGCACGCTGACGGTCACTCGCCGCTGATTTCTGGCACCAACCACGCTATCGTCACCTACGACCCGGCTTACGCCTACGAAATCCGTCACATCGTCAAGGACGGTATTGAACGCATGTACGGCCCGTCGTCCGATGGCGTCCACGAGGATGCGACTGGCCGCGACCAGAACGTCATGTACTACTTCACCGTCTACAACGAGCCGATCTCGCAGCCTGCAGAACCGGATGACGTGGACGTTCCCGGTATTCTCGGTGGTATCCACCGGGTGCTGGGTGCCGAGGGTGACGGCCCGCGCGTTTCGCTCATGGCGTCCGGTGTGGCTTTGCCGTGGGCTGAGCACGCCCGCGAACTGCTGCGCTCGGATTGGGGTGTGGCTGCCGACGTGTGGTCGGTGACGTCGTGGAACGAGTTGCGCCGTGACGGTGTGGCCGCCGACTTGGAGGCTCTGACTAACCCTGGCGTTACCCCGCGTGAAGCCTTCCTTACTTCACAGTTGCGGAATGCTGCCTCGACGGCCTTTGTGGCGACCTCTGACTTCGACCACCTAGTTCAAGACCAGGTTCGCAAGTGGGTTCCCGGTGACTACGAGGTGCTCGGGGCTGACGGCTTCGGCTTCAGTGACACCCGCGCTGCCGCCCGCCGCTACTTCCACATTGACAGCCACTCCATGGTTGTTCGTGCCCTGCAACTGCTGGCCCGCCGCGGCGAGGTCGACCCTGGTTTGGCCCAGCAAGCTTTCGACAAGTACGACCTAAGCAACGTCAACGCCGGTACAAGCGGCAACGCCCTCGGCGAAGGCTGAGCCTCGCGCCCTGGGGTCCCCGCGAGTTTGTGCACAGCAAAGTCGCGGGGTGAGGGCGGAGGCTGAGCCTTTCGGGGTGGGGGTGAAGGCTTGGCATTCTTGCAAAGCCTCATGCTTACGGGCCGTGTCATCCTCTGATGGCGCGGCCCACAAGCATGTTGCGATCAAACCGGGACAGTTTGTGGGGTTCCAACAAGACTCACCTCGCGCGCTTACCACGCTTCGCCCTACTCTTGATGATATGTCAAAGACTGGTGGGGCTTCGTCCATCGCAGGGCAGCCTGGCCCGGCACATCCTGAACAAGTGCAGCGGGTACGTGACGCTGTCGGCTTCCTCGCCACGGCGGCCCTGCGCCGCATCGACGAGGAACTGCCCTGGTACCGGAACCTGTCCAAAAAGGACAGGTCTTACGTGGGCCTGGTCGCCCAGGCGGGCATCACCTCGTTTGTCACCTGGTTTGAGAACCCTTCCGGCGCCCCCTCCGACGTCAACGCCATGTTCGCTGCCGCCCCCCGCGAACTGACCCGATCCATCTCCCTGCAACACACCCTGCAACTGGTTCGCGCCATCGTCGACGTGGTCGAACACAACGCCGACCGTCTAGCCGAACCCGGCCACGAACGTGACGTGCGCGAAGCCGTGCTCCGCTACTCCCGCGAAGTGGCCTTCTCCGCCGCCGACGTATACGCCCGGTCTGCCGAACAGCGCGGCGCCTGGGATGCCCGCCTCGAAGCCCTAGCCGTGGACGCTATCGTGCGCGGCGATACCGGCGATGTTGTCCGCTCCCGTGTCGCAGCCCTCGGCTGGTCGGGCCAAGGCCAAGCCCTCGTCATCGTCGGCTCCTCACGGGCCCGCTTCACCGAAGAAGCCTCCGCCGAACTGCGCCGCGCAGCCGCCCGCACCACCGCCAACGTTCTTGTAGGAATCCACGACGACCGCGTCATCGTCGTACTCGGCGCCACCAGCCCTGACGACGACCTGCTCGCTATCGCCACCACCGCCGCAACCAAGTTTGTTGACGTCGCCTCCATCGTCATCGGGCCCATGGTCGATTCCGTATCTGATGCCCCTGCATCGTGCGCCGCCGCGATGGCCGGCTTGTCGTCTATCGCCGCCTGGCCGCACGCCCCCTCCCCCGTGCTCGCCGACGACCTCCTGCCCGAGCGGGTTCTCACCGGCGACCGCGCAGCCGCCGCAACCCTGGTCGAGCAAGCCTACGAGCCGCTCAAAGAGTCCACGGGCGCCGTCTTGGAAACCCTGTCGTCCTACCTGGGCACGGGCCGATCCCTGGAAGCAGCCGCCCGCAACCTGTACGTCCACCCCAACACGGTCCGCTACCGCCTCAAAAAGGTCGCCGAACTCACCGGCTGGGATCCCCTAGACGCCCGCGAATCCTTCGTGTTGCAGATTGCGTTGGCCCTAGGCCACCTCGCCGACGCCGCCAAATAACTCAGACATCAGTGAGGTTTCTCTCATGCAACTGTCATCACTTGCCTTGACACTCCACTCGGATAAAGCAATCGACCGCAGTTCCGTCTCCAGTTTTGGCCCGTATTTTCAGGGCGCCTTGATGGAGTTGGTTGATTCTGAGTATGTCGACCTTCTTCATTCAACTGCGGTCAATCCTTATAGTCAGCACGTCCGACTCGGCGGCGCTAAAGGCAGTGAAACGCCCCGGTCGGGCGCCAGTCTGCACTGGACTATCAACACCCTTGATGAGGATGCTGCCGCACACCTTCACGCCCCCTTCCTGGTCGATGCTGTGACGCAAGTTCAACTCAACACTCCCGGTCTCACCCTCGCCGTGAAGGAGGTGTCCACCCCGACCGTCCTACCGGAATCCCATCTCACAAACATTTTTTATTCGTCGACTCCGCCCAACAGGTTTCGTATCGAGTTTGTCACGCCGACGGCTTTCAGGTCTCAGGGGCAGTATGTCTTCTGGCCGGATCCTCGACTCGTTGTTCAGAGCCTCGCATTGAAGCATTCCGCGTTGGCCAGCGGCGATGAGCCGGATGAAGACCTTATCGATGAGTTTGGGCGCGCAGTTCATATGACGTCCTACCATCTCGCCTCCCATCCGTTCGCTCTTGCTGGCAACCG
>JAITCK010000123.1 GCA_031283115.1 Cellulomonadaceae bacterium
CCAGTTGGGTGACGGTAGGGTCACGGTTGCGCCCCCTGCGGGCGGGACATGCGCCCGAGCGCGACACGCCGAGCAAAAGCAACGACACGCCGTGCAACCATCCTCCGCATGGCTTTGACAATGCAGGTAAAAGAAGAACTCGCAAAAATCCGCACCACCCGGGTGTCCTGTCGGAAAGCCGAGGTCTCCTCGATGCTCCGATTCTCCGGCGGCCTGCACATTATTGGCGGCCGCGTGGTCATCGAAGCCGAACTGGACTCCGAGATTGTGGCCGCCCGCCTGCGCGCAGCCCTCAAAGACCTCTACAACGCCCAAAGCGACCTCATCATCGTCAACGCAGGTGGTCTGCGGAAAACTAACCGTTACGTGGTGCGGGTAGTCCGCGGCGGCGACGTTCTGGCCCGCCAGGCAGGCCTGCTTGACGTGCGTGGCCGCCCCGTGCGCGGCCTGGCCCCCGAAGTGGTGTCATCCTCCGTTGAAGACGCCCAGGCTGTGTGGCGGGGAGCCTTCCTGGCCCACGGATCCCTGACCGAACCTGGCCGGTCGATGGCTCTGGAAATCACCTGCCCCGGTTCAGAATCTGCCTTAGCCCTGGTTGGGGCCGCCCGCCGCCTGGGAGTCCAAGCAAAATCGCGGGAAGTGCGCGGCGTGGATCGTGTGGTCATCCGTGACGGTGACGCCATCTCCACCATGCTGGCCACTATGGGCGCCGATGAAACATTGCGGGCTTGGGAAGACCGCCGGGCCCGCCGGGAAGTGCGTGGTACCGCCAACCGTCTAGCCAACTTTGACGACGCCAACTTGCGCCGGTCTGCCCGGGCTGCTGTGGCTGCCGGAGCACGGGTTGAGCGCGCCTTCGAGATTTTGGGTGCTGACGTGCCCGACCACCTGCGCCAGGCTGGGGAGTTGCGTCTGGCCCACAAGCAGGCTTCCCTGGAAGAGTTGGGTGCCCTCAGTGACCCGCCGTTGAGCAAGGATGCTGTTGCTGGGCGAATTCGCCGCCTGTTGTCTATGGCCGACAAGCGGGCCGCCGAACTCAATATTCCCGACACTGAGGCCGTTCTCAGCCCCGATTTGCTTGACCTCTAGTCCATTTCGCGCCAGTATTCGTGACGTAGATCACACCTCGGAACCATTTTGCGAAGTGTCAAGCGACACGTCTTACCGCTTTGGTCACGGAACGGTGTAGATTTTCTGTCTGTCAGGTGGCGCCCCGCGCGACCGGGTCACACCGGAAGTGAGGGGAGTCCACCGCAAGGCGCGCTTGGAAAGCGCACTCATCGACACCGAACGTGTGCGTCGGAGACACCGGCGCATCCCCCAAGGAGGGTAATAGTGACCATCAAGGTCGGCATCAACGGCTTCGGCCGCATCGGGCGTAACTTCTACCGTGCCATCGTTGAGTCGGGCGCAGACATCGAGATTGTCGGCGTCAACGACCTCACCGACAACAAGACGCTCGCCCACCTGCTCAAGTACGACACGGTTCTCGGCCGTTTCCCCCTGAGCGTCTCCTACGACGACAACAACATCATCGTTGACGGCAAGCCGATCCGCGCCCTCGAAGAGCGCGACCCCGCCAACCTGCCCTGGGGCGAACTTGGTGCGGACATCGTCATCGAATCCACCGGCTTCTTCACCGACGCTGAGAAGGCCAAGGCCCACATCGCTGCTGGCGCCAAGAAGGTCATCATCTCGGCTCCGGCCAAAAACGAAGACGGCACCTTCGTTGTTGGTGTCAACCACACCGACTACGACCCCGCCACGATGAACGTCATCTCGAACGCCTCGTGCACCACCAACTGCCTGGCCCCCGTGGCCAAGGCCCTCAACGACGCCATCGGCATCGAGCGTGGTCTCATGACCACCATCCACGCCTACACCGGCGACCAGAACCTTCAGGACGGCCCGCACCGCGACCTGCGTCGTGCCCGCGCCGCCGCCCAGAACATCGTCCCGACCACCACCGGCGCCGCCAAGGCTGTCGCTCTCGTGCTCCCCGAGCTCAAGGGCAAGCTGGACGGTTTCGCCCTGCGCGTCCCGACGATCACCGGTTCTGCCACCGACCTCACCTTCGTTGCCTCCCGCGAGGTCACCGTTGACGAGGTCAACGCCGCCGTCAAGGCTGCCGCTGAAGGCCCGCTGGCTGGCACCCTCGAATACACCGAGGATGAGATTGTGTCCTCGGACATCGTCACCAACCCCCACCAGTCAATCTTCGACGCCAAGCTCACCAAGGTCATGGGTAACCAGGTCAAGATCATCGCCTGGTACGACAACGAGTGGGGCTACTCCTCCTCGCTGGTCAAGCTCACCCAGTACGTGGGCGACCGCCTCTGAAACTGACCGGCGCCAAAGCCGATCAGACCTAGCGTGAACGAGAACCGCGTGCGCACCGCCTTGCGTGGTGGGCACGCGGTTCTCCTTTTGCAGCACCCCAAAACTTTGCACCACCTGCACCTATGACCCTCAGACCCTGAAACGAAAGCGAGTCTTAGACGTGAAGACCATCGAACAACTCGGTGACCTCACCGGCAAGAAGGTTCTTGTCCGCTCCGACTTCAACGTGCCCATCAAGGACGGCGTCATCACCGACGACGGCCGTATCGTGGCCGCCCTGCCCACCCTCAACAAACTGCTTGACGCTGGCGCAGCCGTTGTCGTCATGGCCCACCTGGGTCGCCCCAAGCCGGTGGACGGCTTCGAGTTCGACGACAAGTTCACCCTGGCCCCCGTCGCCGCCCGCCTAGCCGAACTGCTGGGCCGCCCCGTCTCCCTGGCCTCAGACCTGACCGGCCCCGACGCCCTGGAAAAGGTCACCGACGCCCAAGACGGTGACGTGGTTCTGCTGGCTAACGTCCGCTTCGACTCCCGCGAAACCTCCAAGGTGGACGCTGACCGTGAAGCCGAGGCCGCCGAACTGGCCAAGTTGGGTGACGTGTTCGTCTCCGACGGCTTCGGTGTAGTCCACCGCAAGCAGGCCTCCGTCT
>JAITCK010000236.1 GCA_031283115.1 Cellulomonadaceae bacterium
GGCCCTGGCAGGCAGCCTGCCCTTGGCTCGCGGCACCCGTGAGGCGGTGAAGGGACTGCGGGTCGGCGTCGTCGGGCAAGAAAACGCCCCCCTTGTTCACGCGGAACCTGTCGCCGGTGTCGACAACGGCAGCAGTCGTAAAGCGGGCCGCGACAACGACCCGCGCACCCTGACCGGATTCGAAGCCGCCGCCAACGAGGCCCTGGCCATGCTGTCCCGTGGCGACCTCGACCCCGACTACGTTTACCCGGTCGCAGCCTTCGGCCTGCTCGCGGAAGAAGACCTAGACCGGCCTCTGGCAGACCTGTCCATCGGGCAACGGCGGCGATTCGAACTAGCCCGCACCCTGCTGGCCGCCCCCCACCTGCTCATTCTTGACGAGCCGACCAACCACCTGTCCATCGACCTGGTTGACGAGATGACGCAGGCTCTAGCGAAAACAGGCGCGGCGGTCGTCGTCGCCACCCACGACCGTCGAATGCGCGACGACCTGGCCGACTGGCCAACACTGACCCTCACCTGACAGCCCTCACCTGACCAGCGCAGCGAGAGTCGACATCGTGCGCGCTTCTGTTACAGCAGCCGCCCCACCCAGGCCATAGCCTGCTTGACCAGCGCACCCTGGCCGCCAACAAAGGCTGCTTGAACCCCCTCCGAGCAGGCTTCTTCCGGGGTGAGCCAGTCGAAGTTGAGGGCGTCCTGGCTGGGCTGACAGTCGCCCGTCACTGGCACCACATAGGCGAGCGACACGGCGTGCTGACGGTTGTCGTGGTAGGGGGTGATGCCCGGCATGGGGAAATATTCTGCGACCGTAAAAGGCTGCGGTGAGGTAGGAATCTGCGGCAAAGCCACTGGTCCCAAATCTTTTTCGATGTGCCGTACCAGGGCGTCACGGATACGTTCGTGGTAGAGCACCCGGCCAGACACCAGCGACCGGGTCAACCCGTGATCCCCCATGCGCAGCAGGAGCCCTACGGCGATGACGTCGCCGGAATCGTCGGTGCGCACCGGTACCGCGTCCACGTAGACGATAGGCAACTGCGAGCGGGCGATAGTCAGGTCGGTCTGCGACAGCCAGCCAGCCTGCGGTGGCGTCATCGGCACATCAGGATGAGACCAGTCGTCAGGGCTAGGAAAGTCCGGCGTCAACGTCATACCCCCACTCTCCCACGTCCCAACCGCACCTGTCACCGTCCCGCACCGGCTACACTGCGGGGAGCACTTGCCGAAGTGGTGGAATTGGCAGACACGCTGGTTTTAGGTACCAGTGCTTCACGGCGTGCGGGTTCGAGTCCCGCCTTCGGCACTCTGATGGTTTTGATGTGCGCTTTCCCCGCGCAACCTTTCACTTTCCATGCCCGTGCCACCTTCCTATGCCGCATTTTTGCGCTCTGTTGCGCCAGGCGTGTGGTGATGCGGGGCAAGCCTCTACCTGAAAACAGGAAAACAGCAGCGACAGGCATGACGAAGGCCCACCGTGGAGGCCTAGAGCCGCCCACGGTGGGCCTTGTCGTCCGGTGCGGGGGTGAGCCCGTCCGGTTAGCGGTGTCCGACGACGTTGCCTTCGTCCAGCGGCCAGATGGTCTGGCGGGGGACTGGACGTGACTCCGACGTGTCGTCCGCAGTCTGTGCGGTTCCGCAAAAGTGCTGTTCACGGAGGTGTCCGTGAGGGTAGATGCGGTGTTACGCCGTCATCCCTGTCGCGCAGCGGCGGCGGGGACAAAGGTGGTAGCAATCGCGTCCGGCGCTGAGGTTACCTCACTCACACCACACCTTGAGCAAGCATGGCGTCGGCAACCTTGACGAAGCTGGCAATATTGGCGCCTGCAACATAGTCGCCGGGTTTTCCGTAGGTGTCGGCGGCGGCTAGTGACTCGTCGTGAATGGACGTCATGACGGCGAGTAGCCGTTCTTCTGTCTTCTCGAAGGTCCAGTAGTCGCGGGCCGCGTTTTGCGCCATTTCCAGGGCTGACGTGGCGACACCTCCAGCGTTGGCGGCCTTGCCGGGACCGAACAGTACGCCAGCGCTTTGGAACACTGCCGTGCCTTCGGGGGTAGTGGGCATGTTGGCGCCTTCTGCTACCGCTTTGACGCCGTTTTTCACTAGCGTGGTTGCGTCGGCTTCGGTCAGTTCGTTTTGGGTGGCGCAGGGCAGGGCGATGTCGCAGGGGACGTCCCAGATGGAACCGTCGGTGACGACGCGGGCTCCTGGCTTGCGGGCCGCATAGTCGGCTACCCGTCCCCGCTCAACCTCTTTGACCTGTTTGAGCAGGTCAAGGTCAATTCCGGCTTCGTCGACGATGTAGCCTGACGAGTCGGAGAAGGTGACGACGTTTGCTCCGAAGGCTTGAGCCTTTTCGACGGCGTAAATGGCGACGTTGCCGCCACCAGAGACGACAACCCGTTTGCCGTCGAAGCTTTCCCCTGTGCGGGCCAGCATCTGCTGGGCGAACATGACGGCGCCGTAGCCGGTGGCTTCGGTGCGGACCAGCGAACCGCCCATGTCGAGGGATTTGCCGGTGAGTACGCCTGCGTCGAACCTGTTGCGTACCCGCTTGTATTGACCGAAAAGGTAGCCGATCTCACGGCCACCGACACCGATGTCACCTGCGGGAACGTCAGTGTTTTCGCCGATGTGCCGGGACAGTTCTGTCATAAAGGACTGGCAGAACCGCATCACTTCGTTGTCTGATTTGCCGCGCGGGTCAAAGTCAGATCCGCCTTTGCCGCCGCCGATCCCCAGGCCGGTCAAAGCGTTTTTGAAAATCTGCTCGAAGCCAAGGAACTTGATGATGCCCTGGTAGACGCTGGGGTGGAAGCGCAGGCCACCCTTGTAGGGGCCTAACGCCGAGTTGAACTCGATGCGGAAGCCGCGGTTGACCTGTACTTTTCCAGCGTCGTCCACCCAGGGGACGCGGAAGTGGATTTGCCGTTCCGGTTCGACGATGCGTTCAAGGATGGCAGCGTCGGCGTACTGCGGATTCTTGGCGATGACCGGGGTGAGGGAGTCGAATACTTCGCGCACGGCCTGGTGAAACTCGACTTCACCAGAGTTGCGACTCACAACCGTGTCGTATACCGACTGTAGATAGGAGTCCATCTGTAGTCCATTTCTCTGACAGGGGTGCTGCGGCAGCGCAGGGGAACCCCTGGGGCGATTTGCCTCACGCATTGTGGCAGGCGTCACCCCGCTTGGCGTGGTTATCGGTGCGGGCAATGTCAATGTGTCGCGCGATCAACCGTGAAATGTCCTGTGTTCGCTTCAAGTCTTCAATGATGGGATGATGGGTGGAACTGCATGTGCCACTGGCCTTTGGCCCCTACGCGATGAGATACGGATGAGTGACATTCTTTACGTCAACGGTGGAACCCCGTTACATGGCACGATCACGGTGCGCGGCGCTAAAAACTTTGTGTCCAAAGCCATGGTGGCCTCCCTGCTCGGTGAGACGCCCAGCCGCCTGAGTAACGTTCCTCTCATCAGGGACGTTGAAGTGGTTTCTGGCCTGCTTGACCTGCATGGTGTGGCCGTCCACTATGACACTGCCGCTGGCGTACTCGACCTGGACCCCTCCAATGTGGAGACCGCCCATGTCGCCGACATTGACGCCCACGCTGGATCCTCCCGCATCCCCATCCTCCTCTGTGGCCCCCTACTTCACCGTCTAGGCGAAGCCTTCATCCCCGACCTGGGCGGATGTGCTATCGGTGACCGGCCCATCAACTACCACCTGGACATTTTGCGGCAGTTTGGTGCCGTGGTGGACAAGCGGGCGGGCGGTATTCACTTGCGAGCCCCACGCCGCCTGCAAGGCACCAAAATCTCCCTGCCTTACCCCTCTGTCGGCGCCACCGAACAGTTGCTCCTTACAGCCGTGCGCGCTGAGGGCATTACGGAACTGTCGGGTGCGGCTATCGAGCCGGAAATCATGGATCTCATTGCCGTGCTGCAGAAGATGGGTGCCATCATTTCTGTGGACACTGACCGGGTTATCCGTATTGAGGGTGTGGAACGCCTAGTGGGCTACCACCACCGGGCTTTAGGTGACCGTATTGAGGCGGCCTCGTGGGCGTCGGCAGCCCTGGCTACCGGCGGTGACATCATGGTCAAGGGTGCCACCCAACCGGAAATGATGACCTTCCTCAACACCTTCCGTAAGGTGGGCGGCCAGTTTGACGTGCTCGACGACGGCATCCGCTTCTGGCATCCGGGCGACAAACTCAACTCCATCGTTTTAGAAACAGACGTTCACCCTGGCTTTATGACGGACTGGCAGCAGCCGCTGGTGGTTGCCTTGACGCAGGCTTCGGGCCTGTCCATCGTCCATGAGACCGTGTATGAGAACCGTTTTGGGTTCACTAATTCGCTGACCAAAATGGGCGCCACCATTCAGGTGTACAAGGAGTGCCTGGGCGGGGCGGCCTGCCGCTTTGGCCAGCGTAACTTCAACCATTCGGCTGTCATTTCCGGGCCGACGCCCCTGCGGGCAGCCGACATTACCGTGCCTGACCTGCGCGGCGGCTTCTCTCACCTCATTGCTTCTTTGGCAGCACAGGGCCGGTCGACGGTGCGTGGCATCGACCTGATCGACCGCGGCTACGAGTTTTTCCAAGACAAACTGGCAGCCTTGGGCGCCGATGTGGAGCGGGGCTGCTCGTGACTCAAGTGACCCGCCGCCCCCCCCTCCAACCAGAGTCGGGCATCTACAAGTTCATTGTGCGTATTGGCCGCCCCCTGCTCTATTCGATCTGCCGCTACGAATGGTCAGGCGGTGAGAACCTTCCCGCAGAGGGCGGTTTTATCGCGGCAGCCAACCACGTCTCTGATTTTGACGCGGTCACCACCGCCCATTTCCTTATCGACAACGGATACGAGCCGCGGATTCTCGCCAAACGAACCCTTTTTACGACGCCCGTCATTGGCGCTATTTTGCGGGGCACCAACATGATTCCCGTGGACCGTGGCACCTCCGACGCAGGCCGGTCCCTGGACGCGGCGGCAGAAGCCCTGGCCTCCGGCTCCTGCGTGGCCATCTTCCCCGAAGGCACGTTGACCCGCGACCCTGACCTGTGGCCTATGGAAGGCAAGACGGGTGTAGCCCGCCTAGCCCTGGCTGCCAAGGTGCCGGTTATTCCCATCGGACAGTGGGGGCAAACAGCCGTGCTGGACCGGTACGGCAAAATCCTCAAGCCTTGGCCTAAAAAGCGGATTCAGATTCGCGTGGGCCAGCCGGTGGACCTGTCTGACCTGTACGACCGCGAGATTGACGGCGCCACCCTGCGTGAGGCCACCAACCGGGTCATGGATGCCATTGGCGACATTGTGGGGGAACTGCGCGGCGAACAACCCCCATCACCCCGATTTGACCTGCGTAAACATCCAGAAAATAAGAAGAAGCAGCGCGTGTACAAGAAGGTTGAACGCCCATGAGCGACAGCAGTATGACTGTGAAAGCCTGCGTGCTGGGTGCGGGCGCCTGGGGGACAACCTTCGCCATGATTCTGGCTGACGCAGGCTGTGACGTGACCTTGTGGGCCCGAGAACCTGAGGTGGCTGCCGCCGTCAACGACACCCATCGCAACGAACGTTACCTGCCTGGGATTGACCTGCCTGATGCTGTTGTGTCCACCGCTGATGCTCAAGCGGCCCTGGCTGGCGCCAAACTTGTTATCGCAGCCATTCCGTCGCAGGTGTCCCGCACGGCCTTGGCGGCGGTCAAAGACTTTCTCGACCCGCAGGCCGTGGTGGTCGCCCTGATGAAGGGGGTGGAACTTGGTACGGACAAACTCATGTCCGATGTGGTTGCCGAAGCCCTCGACCTGCCGCCGGACAGGATTGTTGTTATTTCTGGACCCAACCTGGCCCGGGAGATTGCCGCCCGCCAGCCGTCGGCCACCGTGGTGGCATC
>JAITCK010000040.1 GCA_031283115.1 Cellulomonadaceae bacterium
GCCCGCGTGAGGCGTCGGCGGGGGGGCCGCGGCGCCTGCGTCTGCCTGATTGCTGCCGGTGGAGCAGCCACTGGAGTTGGGCCAGGCGCCCCCATAGGGCGGCGGTGGGGGTGGCGTTGTCAGCAGTGGTGTCATCGGCAGTGGTGTCGTCGTTCACGATGTTGGTGTCGACGACGGGGGTTGCGGTGGTGTCCGCAGGGGTTTGGGGTGTGAAGTCCATGTCGGTCATGGGGGCCTCCTTTCGTTGGGGCGTTGCGCGTGGTGGTGCGCCGCGCTGGTCTGTGAATGGACCGGCGCATGTTCTGCCGGTACTGTCAGAACAAAGATTAGACGGTACCGGCAGCAAATGTCAAACCGGTACCGTCAGAAAAGTGCGAACTGCAAAAACGCACGAGTTCCAGAAAAGCGTGAGTCCCCGTCGGGGATGACGGGGACTCACACGGTGGGGGACTGCTAGGCCGGGGCTGGGGCGTCGACGGGAGGAGCAGCAGGGGGGGCTTCCTTGCCGAAGGCGGCCTCCTTGATGACCTTGAGAGACAAGCCATGAGGGGGCGGTATGTCTTTGGTGGACAGGCGGCGGCGGAATATCCAGTAAGTCCAGGCGGTGTAAGCCAAGACGATGGGGGTGAAGATGCAAGCCACCACTGTCATCACGGTCAGGGTGTAGTTGGTAGAGGACGCAGCCATGAGGCTCAACCCTTCGCCGTCACCCAAACCAGGAATCGCATAGGGGTACATGGACCCGAAGATGAGGGCTACAGCGGCGGGCATCACCAGGGCAGAGAAGAAGAAAGCCCAACCCTCCCGCTTGACCTTGTTGGCCAGCACGGCAGCCACCAGGGCTAGGGCCGCCACAGCGACGGCAATCCAGGTCCAGGCCTTGCCGTAAGCCAGTTGTGCCCAGATAGCCCAGCCGCCTGCAACAACAATGGCAACCAAGCCCAACTTTCCGGCCAGGGCGTTAGCCCGATCTCGCATGTCGCCATCCGTTTTCAAGGCAACAAACACCGACCCGTGCAGCAGGAACAACACCAGGGTGGTCAGGCCCCCCACAATGGAGAAGGGGTTGAGCAGGGGGAAGAGTCCGCCGTTGTAGTCGAGGTTGCCGAAGGCGTTAGCCTCCAAGGCGACACCGCGCACCAGGTTGCCGAAGGCGACACCCCAGAGCAGGGCAGGCAGCCAGGCGCCCACAGCCAGGCACCAGTCGAACTTTTGCCGCCAGCCAGCATCGTTGATGGCACCACGATATTCGAAAGCAACACCACGGAAGATGAGGGCAACCAGAATGAGCAGCAGGGCCAGGTAGAAGCCGCTAAAGAGGGTGGCATACCAGTAGGGGAAGGCCGCAAAGGTGGCACCACCAGCGGTGAGCAGCCACACCTCGTTGCCATCCCAGACGGGGCCGATGGTGTTGATGAGCAGGCGCTTCTCAACTTCTTTTTGTTCTTTGTTGCCACGCGGCAGGATGTTGAGCAACATTCCGACCCCAAAGTCGAAGCCCTCCAACACCAAATATCCTGTCCACAGGACGGCGATAAGAATGAACCACAGAATCTGCAGGGCGCTGGGGGCCAGTGTGGCCGAGATAGGTTCGATCATGATCGTTTCTCCGTTTTCTCGTTGTGGCCGTCAGTAGGCGAAGGACAGGGGGCCGTCGGGTTCATCGCTGCCACCCGAACTGCCGCCAGCAGCGGCACGCCCTTCTGGGGAGACATCGTGAACGGTGTCGAGTACGCCCTCGTTGGCGTAGCGGTGAATGAGAATCCACCAGGCCACCGCCAACACCGCGTAGATGAGGGTGAACAGGATCATCGACGTGAGCACGATGCCGCCAGGCACGGACGTGGACACGCCCCGCGAGGTCAGCAGGCGAATCTCGTCAATGCCGGTGGGGTTGGGGGAGACCAGCCAGGGCTGGCGGCCCATCTCCGTGAAAATCCAGCCGAAGGAGCAGGCCAGGAAGGGCATGGGGATGGCCCACAAGGCCAGCCGTTTGAGCCACTTGGATTCAGTGACCTTTCCCTTGCGCACGGCCAGAAGGCCGATGACGGCCAGGGCGGCACTGAAAATCGCCAGCCCGATCATCAGGCGGAAGGACCAGAAGTTGATCATCAGGTCGGGCGTGTAGGTGACAGCATTGCCAACGTCGTCGACATGGCCGTATTTGGCGACATGGTCGGCTTGAACGTTTTGCACGCCGGGGAAGGGTGCGTTCCAGTCGCGGGTGGACAGGAAGGAGGCCATGCCGGGTACTTCAATGACGCGCGTCAACTGGTCACATTCAGCGCCCACGAGAGGCCCGAAGGCGGCGATGGTGAAGGGGGCTCCGTCGGTGGTTTCACAGACGGCTTCAGCGGCAGCCATTTTGCCTGGCTGCTCACGGAACATGAGCTGCCCCATCTGGTCACCGGAGTAGAGCAGGCCCAGGCCAGCAATGATGGTGACGACGGCACCAAAGACAACGGCAGGCCGGTAGACGGTGCGGGCCTTCTCCACGTTTTCGGGTGTCCGCGACCGGGCCAGGCGAATCATCCACCAGGCGGCAATCCCCATAACAAAGGTGCCACCGACAACAAAGGCGGCCGTGATGGTGTGAGGGAAGGCTCCTTTGAGGAGTAACTCGTTGCCCAACACCGTCCAAATGGAGTCCATTTCGGCGCGACCATTCTCAAAGCGGGTGCCTACCGGGTGTTGCATCCAAGAGTTGGCGGCAAGGATAAAGAAGGCCGACAGGTTGACGCCGATAGCGAAAAGCCAGATGGCCATGAGATGGAGGCGCTTGGACAGCCGATCCCAACCAAAAATCCATAGGCCCAAGAACACCGACTCTAGGAAGAAGGCTGCCAAAGCCTCCATAGCCAGCGGGGCGCCGAACACGTCACCGACGAAACGGGAGTATTCGCTCCAGGTCATGCCGAACTGGAACTCTTGGACAATTCCGGTGACTAGGCCGAGGGAGAAGTTGATCATCAGCAGTTTGCCGAAAAACTTGGTCAACTTGAGCCAGTGATCCTTTTTGGTGACGAACCAGAAGGTCTGCATGATCGCCACCAGGGGAGCCAACGAAATGGTCAGCGGAACAAAGAAGAAGTGGTAGACGGTGGTGATACCGAACTGCCATCGTGCCAGGTCAAGTGCTTCCACGTTGTCGGCCTCCTTGCGCAGCGGAAGGGTGAGTTCCTTGTATGCGAGTGTCATGTGACGTCCGATGGGTGCTGCATGTCACTCCTCAACAGCCACGCTAGAACTGTTGGCGCGTTTCTGCTGTTCGGCAGACGATGCGCGCCGAACCTGATACTCAATCGTTGCCCTGCTGCCGCCGCGTGCACCTCGAAACGCCTGAGGGGTTACACGTTTGCGATTTTGATGCGATACTTAGCCCTGCACGCACAGGTTCACATCGCTTGTGTCGTGCGCGAACAGCAGTTAGCACGTCCAGCCGCGGTGCCGTCGTCCATGATTTTGACGGAACGTCCGCGAAGAGGTGCGGGCCGCGTTCGATGACCTAAGCTTCCGCCCAGCGTGGGTGACGTTCACCGTCGCCTGCGTGGGGGCGATTACCGCCAGACGGTGCGCAGATGTGGGGCGCGCCGGGCAGAGGAGCACGTCCATGACGTCCGACGCACCCAACCTGTTCAGTAACCCCACGTCTGTTGAGGCGGCCAACGCTTCGGCCCGTCCGGCCCGCCGACGGGTGACCCGCCCTTCCGGTGGCCCTGCCGCCACTCCCGCACCTGCTGTCGACGCTGGCCTTCCTGCTGGTAGTGCCCCGGCGGGCGTGCTCAGCCTGGACGACATCGTTCTGCCTGCCGGGCATGACACGTCCCTGGAGGCGCAGGCTGCTGCCCGTCAGAAGGTGACGGCTGGCCGGTCGACAGGGTCAAGCCGCCGCGTGGTGCGTACCGTCGATGACATTGCGTTGCCTGCGTCCACTCCCGACAAGTCGTCGACCCGTGCGACGCGGAGGGCGTCAAGCCGTCCGGCAGGCACTTCTGCCTCTGCCGCACCGGTCGCATCGCCGACGGTTGACGCTTCCGCCGCGTCGTCGTCCGATGTTGCCTCCCCGTCGGTTGACGCAACCGACCAACAGGCGCCTTCCTTGCGCCTGCCTGCCACAGCCCTGCTTTTCCAGCCGCCCGTCGCCACTGCACCTGCCGCAGGGCCTGCAAGCGACCCGGCTTCCGTGGGAACGACATCGCCCGCCTCGCAGCCAGATTCCGCCGACTCCACCGACCAGGATTCACACGGCAGTGACCAGGGCAAGCGCAAGCGCAGCCGGGGCGGCAAGGGCAAAAACAAGAACTCTCGTGACCGCCGAGACTCCACCACCAGCGACAATACTGAGGCTGGGGAGGGGGTCACCGAACTGGATGCGACCGTCGAAAAAACTGTTGTCGGCCCCAGCACTGGCCTGCCCGTCGCCGAACTCGAATCCAGTCACGCCCACCTGCGCATGATCGAAGCGCGTGAACTCACCGACGAAGAAATCGCTGCCGCAGGCGAAGTTGAAGCCATCGAAGCCGAACTCGTGGCCGACGGCACCGAACCCGTCATCCCCGTCTTCGACATGTCTGACCTGGTTGAAGACGACGCTGACGTAGACATCGAACCTTTGAGCGACGACGATGACGACGATGACCGTCCCCGTCGTCGCCGCCGCCGTGGAGGTCGAGGCCGCCGCAGCAACCGCCGCGACAACCGCGACCGAGACGATGACGGCCACGACGACAGCGACGATGACGCCGACCTGACCGACGACGACACTGACAGTGCCGCCGACAGTTCCGACAACGGCAGTGCGTCGTCCCGTCGTCGCCGTCGCCGCCGCGGCACCCGCAGCGAACGCGCCGAATCTGACCGTCAACCGTCGTCCCGCAACCGCAGCGACGAACCCACCGCCCTCAAAGGCTCCACCCGTCTGGAAGCCAAACGTCAACGCCGCCGCGACGGACGCGAGCAGGGCCGTCGTCGTCAAATCATCACCGAAGCCGAGTTCCTGGCCCGCCGCGAATCCGTCAAACGATCCATGGTTGTTCGTGAACGTGACGGACGCACCCAAATCGCCGTGGTGGAAGACGGAGTGCTCGTCGAACACTACGTGTCCGTGCAGGCGCAAGCCTCTATGGTGGGCAACGTCTACCTGGGCCGCGTGCAAAACGTGCTGCCTTCCATGGAAGCCGCCTTCGTGGACGTGGGCAAGGGCCGCAACGCGGTGCTCTACGCCGGTGAAGTGAACTGGGATGCCGCCGGTATCGACGTCTCTCAGCCCCGCCGCATTGAAGAAGCCCTCAAATCTGGCGACTCTGTGCTGGTTCAGGTGACCAAAGACCCCATCGGCCACAAGGGTGCCCGCCTCACCTCGCAAGTCACCCTGGCAGGCCGCTACCTGGTGCTGGTTCCTGGCGGATCTATGACTGGCATCAGCCGCAAACTGCCTGAAGTGGAGCGGACCCGCCTGAAGAAGATTCTCCGCCAGATTGTCCCCGACGACTCCGGCGTGATCGTCCGCACCGCAGCCGAAGGGGCGTCTGAGGAAGAACTGACTGCTGACATCGCCCGCCTGACCGCCCAATGGGAGCAGATTCAGTCCAAGGCAGGCAAAACCTCCACCACCGCCCCGTCACTGGTGTGGGGCGAACCCGACCTGGCTATTCGCGTGGTCCGTGACATCTTCAACGACGACTTTGCCTCCCTGATTGTGGATGGGGAAGCCGCCTGGCAGGAAATCTCCAACTACGTCGAAGAACTCGCCCCCGACCTGCGCGAACGGGTAACCCGCTGGACCGGCACCACTGACGTGTTCACCGAACACCGGGTGACCGAACAACTTGCCAAGGGCATGGATCGTAAGGTTTGGCTGCCCTCCGGTGGATCGTTGGTGATCGACCGCACCGAAGCCATGACCGTCATTGACGTCAACACCGGCAAGTTCACTGGCGTGGGCGGCACCCTGGAAGAAACCGTCACCCGCAACAACATTGAGGCCGCTGAAGAAATCGTCCGCCAACTGCGCTTGCGCGACATCGGCGGCATCATCGTCATCGACTTCATCGACATGGTGCTCGAATCCAACCGCGACCTGGTACTGCGCCGCCTAGTCGAATGCCTGGGCCGGGACCGCACCAAACACCAGGTGGCCGAAGTGACCTCCCTGGGCCTCGTGCAGATGACTCGCAAGCGGGTGGGTCAAGGTCTGGTCGAAGCCTTCAGCGAGACCTGCG
>JAITCK010000082.1 GCA_031283115.1 Cellulomonadaceae bacterium
AACCCCCTGCCCAAGGCAGGCAATGAGATCCGCGAGCGCCAGTCTGTGCTCTACGACATCGACCAGCAGTCCGCCTGGCGAAAGTCCACCGACAACACCGACGTGTGGGGTCTGTACGACGACCTGCTGGGCGAGCCTGGCTCGCATACGGCCCACAACCTGCTCCACACCCACTTTGCCAACCGGCAGGTAGTTGCTGGTAGTTGAGGTGCAGCAGGACTAGCATTGCGTTTTATGGCTTCGACATCTGCGCATGTCCTTTCTGCTTCGACTGTGGCTGTGACGGCTGGCCGTCCTGACCGGGTTCAGGGCGGGCCGGTCAATCCGCCTGTTGTGCTCTCTTCGACCTACATGTCGCAAGGCGTACCGGGTGAGGAGATGGTGTACACCCGTAACAGCACGGAGACTTGGCTGCCTTTTGAGCAGACGGTGGCCCTGTTGGAGGGCGCGAGTCTGCCAGGTCTGGTGTTCGGTTCGGGTATGGCGGCTGTTGCTGCAGCCTTGTCTTTGGTGCCTGACGGTGGCGTGTTAGTGCTGCCGCAGCACACCTACCAGACGGCTTTGGGGCATGTGGGGCGTGAGGCGGTCAAGCATGGTTGGGAGGTGCGGCTGGTCGATATCGCTGACACGGCTGCCGTCGTTGCTGCCCTTGACGGGGTGGGCACGGGCGGGGCTGGCAGGGCTGGCAGTCCTTTGACGAGCCGTCCCGCTGACGTGCTGCACATGGAGTCCCCCACTAACCCCATGCTTGAAGTGGCCGACCTGCCTGCCCTGCTTGCTGCCGCGAGGGAGCGGGGCGTGCGCACCATCGTCGACAACACGTTTGCTACTCCTCTTGTTCAGCAGCCGCTGGCTTGGGGGGCTGATGTGGTGCTCCATTCGGCAACCAAGTATTTGGCGGGCCACAGTGACGTGGTGTTGGGCGTCATCGTCACTGATGATGCTGCTCTTCGTGAAGAACTTCACGCCTACCGCAGTTTCCACGGCGCTATTGCCGGACCTTTTGAGGTGTGGCTGGCCTTGCGGGGTTTACGCACCCTTCACCTGCGTGTTGAGCGGTCTCAAGCGAATGCGGTCGAGTTGGCGCGCCGCCTCTACGCCCATCCGGGGGTGGCGGAAGTCCGCCACCCGTCCCTGGTGGGCGATCCTGGGCATGAGCGGGCGACGGCGCACATGTTGGGCTACGGCTCGATTATTGGCCTACGCCCCCGCACCATGTCTGGCCGCACACCCGCCCAGACGGCGGATGCGGTGGTTGCCGCCATGGATTTGTGGCTTCCTGCCACCTCTCTGGGCGGGGTGGCATCGACCTTGGTGCGGCGGCGTCGTTTTGCCACCGACTCGCCTCCCGTTCCCGACGATCTCATTCGCTTGTCGGTGGGCGTGGAAGATGTCGACGATCTGTGGGATGACTTGGATACGGCGCTGCACTCTGTTGCCTGCACCACAGCCGCCGCCTGAACCGGCTGCCTGTGGCGGCACGTTCAGGCGCCACGTGTGCCCTTGGGTACCGTCCGTGGCTCAACCGTTACCGATCATGTCTAGGTTCGCTGACTGCGGTAGCATAGGCTCAGACCATCCGATTGCTGCAAGGGAGCCGATCATGCGAGCCACCACCCGCCCTACCTGTTCTACTTCTACCCGCACCGCAGGCCCCCGCCTAGCTGCAGGCGCCTGCGCGGTCGCTCTGCTGTTGGCGCTCGCCGGATGCGGCACCGGGGCGAACGACTCAACCACGCCTGACGCTGCGGTGACCCACCCTCCGCTGACTGAGGCTCCCGTTGCTGTTGACGGCCCGGACGCCCGCGTCGATGAGGGGTACGACATGTCTTTCTCTGACGGTGACGTTTGGCTTGATGAATCCCCCTCCGCTGACGCGCAACTCACCGTGACAGACGTGCGGGTGGGCACCCACGGCGACTTTGACCGGGTGGTGTTTGACCTGGCTGGCACAGGCACGCCCGGCTGGCTCATCCACTATGTGCCAGAGGCTCTTGATGACGGCTCTGGGGAACCTGTGGCGGTTGCAGGCAACCAGGTTGTTGAGGTGCGCCTGGCTGGTATGGCTTTCCCGCCCGATTCCGGCGCAACCGAGTTCAGCGGGGACAGGGTTCGCCTGGGCGGGTCAGCGGTGACCGAGGTTGTCTACCGTTACTGGTTTGAAGGCAACGTCAACGCCTTCATCGGCGTCAACGGCACCGCTGAGCGCACCATCCACGTTGACCTGCTCCGCAACCCCTTGCGCCTGGTTGTCGACATCCAGCACTAGGGCGCGTCCCATCAGACGGCCACAGGGAGGGCCTGTCTTGTCGCACCTCCGTTAGGTGGCGGCAGCCTCGGCTTTGCGGGGGCGGCTGAGCAGGGCAGGCCCCAACTGGTCAATGGGCAGCGACCCGTCAAGTACGGCCACCACGCCAGCGGTGATGGGCATGTCCACGCCATGTTTGCGGGCCAGGTCAAGCACAGACTGTGACGATTTCACGCCCTCAGCCGTGCCTCCGGTTGCGGCCAGAGCCTCATCCAGGCTCAAACCTTGGCCAATGTGGTGGCCTAGCGTGTGGTTGCGGCTCAGCGGGGAGGCGCAGGTGGCCACCAGGTCACCCATGCCGGCTAGGCCGGCGAAGGTTTCAGCGCGGGCGCCCAGGGCTGCCCCCAACCGCATCACTTCGGCGGCTCCTCGGGTGATGAGCGTGGCCGTCGTGTTCCAGCCGAAGCCCAAGCCGCGAGCCATACCCACGGCCACGGCGATGACATTCTTGGCTGCGCCACACAACTCCACACCGATCACGTCAGCGTTGGTGTAGGGGCGGAAGT
>JAITCK010000194.1 GCA_031283115.1 Cellulomonadaceae bacterium
CTGTTCCTCACCGCCCGCACCCCCCACATCGACATGTCACCCCTGCACGAAGTAGTGATGACCACCTTCCTTGACTCAGGCACCGTGGTCAACCCCGTCACCTCCATCCTGCTGGGTTACCGCGTGTTCGACACCGTCTTCGAAGCCCTCATGCTGCTGGTAGCCGTGCTGGGTGTCGTCCACCTCATTGAGCCGCGTCCCCGGGAAGAAGCCCGCGGCTTCGCCGGAATCGCCGCAGGCCACCCCACCATGGTCACCGCCGTCAAAGTGCTCACCCCTGTGCTTATTGTTGTTGCGGCAGCCCTCATCATCGGCGACCCCAACACTCCCGGCGGCGGCTTCCAAGGGGCCGGCCTACTGGCCGCCGTAGTAGTCAGCCGCTACCTCATCAGGCCAGTGGCCCGGTCGCGGGCCCACAACATGGAAACCCTGGAGAAGGTCATCTACGCGGTGTTCGTTGTCTCCGTAGCCCTCTACCTCTTTGTGGGCCTGCGCCACGACATCCCCTTCTACACGTACACCTGGTTCATGCTGCTGATGAACGGTCTGCTGGGCCTCAAAGTCTTCTGCGGCCTGACCATCATGTTCCTCTACTTCACCGGCGAAGACGACAGCGAAGAAACCGCCGCCGTCGCAAACGCCACCCACACGCCGGAGGTGCCCCCACATGGCTGAATGGATCAACGGAACCAACATTGCCGTCATCCTCTTCTTCATCGGACTGGCCGGACTCATCGTGCGAAAAAACATGGTGATGTCCGTGATAGCCCTCGGCATTATGAACGCCGGAATCATTCTCGCCTTCGTCACCATGAACTCGTCCATGTCACACGAACCGCCCATGATCGCCTCCAGCGTAGCCACGGCAGCCGACCCGGTACCCCAAGCCCTGATGATCACCTCTGTGGTCATCGGCGTGGCCGTCAACGCCGTCATGCTGGTGCTCATTCTCGACATTTACCGGCAAAAAGCCACCCTCGACTGGCAGAAGGCAAAACTCATCTCTGAAGGCCGCGGCGACCAACGAGTACCCATCGGCTTTGCCGCACCACTGCTCGAATGGCGTCAGATTGTGCAGTGGCTGGTTCATTCGCACAGGACACCCTGACATACCCGCTACGATGCTGGACAGGCTCACCTGAGCACACCATCATCGACTACTGACTATCCCTGGAGGGCATAGTGCGAGTTGGACTCCTCACCGGCGGCGGCGACGTTCCCGGCCTCAACGCAGTCATCCGCGCCGTCGTCAAACGCGGCGAAGGCGAATACGGCCACTCCATCATCGGCTTCCGAAACGGCTGGCGCGGCCTTGCTGAAGGTGATGTCATGCCCTTGGGCAGGCAAAACATCCGCAACGTGCTGCCCCTGGGTGGAACCCTGCTGGGCACCGCCCGCTTCCACCCCAACGCTGAAGACGGGTCCATGGACGCCGTACTCACCACCCTGGAAGCCGAACGAGTCGAAGCCCTCATTGTTGTTGGCGGCGACGGCACCCTTCACGCCGCCTCGAAAGTGGCTGAACAAGGCATCAAAGTGGTGGCCATCCCCAAAACCATCGACAACGACGTGTGGGGCACCGACCGGTCCATCGGCTTCGACACGGCAGTGACCATCGCCACCGAAGCCATTGACCGCATCCACACCACCGCCGAATCCCACAACCGTGTCATGCTGGTCGAAGTGATGGGCCGCACCGCAGGCTGGATCGCCGCCACCGCCGGAATCGCCGGTGGGGCTGAAGTGGTGCTCGCCCCCGAAGAGCCCTTCGACATCGACAAGGTGGTCAAGTTCCTCAAACACCGCCACCGGGCTCACGCAAGTTTCTCCATCATCGTTGTTGCTGAAGGCGCCGAACCTGCCCCCGGCACAGCCATGGAATACCGCACGCAACTTGGCCGCTTCGGTGAAATCGTCGCCGGATCCATTTCCGAGCGCCTCAAAGCAGAAATCGAGCAGCGCACCGGATTCGACACCCGTGTCACCGTGCTCGGCCACATTCAACGCGGCGGAACCCCCACCGCAGCCGACCGCATTCTCGGATCGCGGTTCGGCGTGGCCGCCATCGACGCCATCACCCGCGGCGAAACCGGCGTGATGACAGCCCAACACGGCGAAGAAATCGTGCTGGTTCCTCTGGCCGACATCGCCGGCAAAGTCAAACATGTCCCCCTCGACTACCTCGACGTGGCCAGCGCGTTAGCGTAACGCGCCAGGCTGGCGAGGCGACCGCTATTTGCGTTGCCTTGCCGTTACCATGTGCGCCCATGATGATAAATAATGCTGTTGAGCGGACGCTTGTGCTGGTCAAACCGGATGGGGTGGAGCGCGGGCTGGTGGGTGAGGTACTGCGCCGCATCGAACGCAAAGGCTACCGGCTGGCCGCCATGCAGATGCGCACCGCCAGCGAAGAACTGGCAGGTCAACACTATGCCGAACATGCCGCTAAGCCCTTCTTTCGGGATCTGGTCGAATACTTGTGCTCCGGCCCCACCCTGGCAGCCGTCATCGAAGGCGAACGGGTAGTCAAAGGCGTGCGCGTCATGAACGGCACCACCGTCCCCACCCTGGCCCCCCCCGGCACCATCCGCGGCGACCTGGCCTGCACCCGCGGCGGCGTATCCATGTTCAACGTGGTGCACGGGTCAGACTCGCGGGTGTCCGCCGAACGTGAGATCGCCCTCTGGTTCCCCGACCTGTGACATGGCCTGCCGCAGCTCTGCGGTAGTGCGCTAATGTCTCCTCACACATGCACCTCAAAACCCTCACCCTGCGAGGCTTCAAGTCGTTCGCATCGGCAACCCGCCTCGACCTGACCCCCGGCATCACCTGTGTTGTCGGGCCTAACGGGTCGGGAAAATCCAATGTTGTTGACGCTCTCGCCTGGGTGATGGGGGAGCAGGGGGCGCGAGCCCTACGCGGCGAAGCCATGGCCGATGTCATCTTCGCTGGCACCTCCACCCGGCCACCCCTAGGCCGGGCAGAAGTGTCCTTGACCATCGACAATGCCGACGGCGCCTTGCCTATCGACTACACCGAAGTCACGCTCACCCGAACCCTCTTCAGGTCGGGCGGGTCAGAGTATGCGATCAATGGATCACCCTGCCGTCTGCTGGACATTCAAGAACTCCTCAGCGATGTCGGCCTTGGTCGGCAAATGCATGTCGTTGTGGGGCAAGGACAACTGGATACGGTGTTGCGGGCCACGCCCGAACAGCGGCGAGGCTTCATCGAAGAAGCCGCCGGAGTGCTCAAACACCGCAAACGCAAAGAAGCAGCCCTGCGCAAACTCGACCGCATGGCCGCCAACCTGGCCCGCCTCAGCGACCTCACCGCAGAACTGCGGCGGCAACTAGGCCCGCTGGGACGGCAAGCGGAAGCCGCACGCCGTGCTGGAGCCATCCAAGCCGACCTGCGTGACGCCACCGCCCGCCTCCTAGCCGACGACATCGCCCAAATCGCTGCCGTCCTCGCTGCCGAACAGGTAGGCCAGGATGCGGTAGCCCAAGAACAAGCCCTGGTCGTTGAGGCAAACGAGGCCGCCAGGCAGGCCGTCACCGCAGGCGAACAGGCCGTCATCCAGGCTGCTGCTGCCGTACATGACACGGCAGAAACCTTCCACCGGCTGACCGCCCTCCGTGAGCGCCTGGCTGGACTGGCAACCCTGGCTGCCGAACGGGCCCGCCTGCTGGCCGCCCCACCAACCGCCCCCGTCGGGCCTGACCCGGATCACCTGGACGCCCAGGCCAGTGAAGCCCGTGGCCGTGAAGCCGAACTGGCTGCCGAGGTCGCCCGCGCCACGCAAGCCCTGACCCAGGCCACCACCGCCCGCGAGTCCGCTGAAGCCGTCGCCGCTGTCGCCGACCAAGAAGTCGCCCAAGCCAGCAAAGCCGCCGCAGACCAGCGGGAACGCCAGGCCCGCCTGGCTGGACAGGTGGCTGCAGCCCGATCCCGGGTCGACGCCTGTACGGGAGAAGCAGGCCGCCTGCAGGCCGTCCTTGCCGACGCCACCGCCCGCGCCGCTCAGGCCCAAGCCCAACATGCGGCCGTCGAAATGGAGATTGTTGGCGTCAGGGCTAGCGCCGCAGACCTCATCGGCGACCGCGAATCCGCCGACGCCCTACTCGATGCCGCCCTGGCTGCCCTGCGAGAATGTGAAGAAGTTGCCGATGAGGCGGGCCGCGACCAAGCCCACTGGACGTCACGGGCTGCCGCCCTAGCCGAAGCAACCGCCCCTACAGCGGACGCAGGAAACCTGCTCGGTGACGGAGTAGGCGGGATGCTGGGCAGCGCCGCCCAGTTAGCCTCCCGGGCCCCCGGATTCTCCGAAGTGATGCTGGAAGCCCTGGATCCCTTTGCTGACCTCGTATTTTACCGGGATCGCGGTGAAGATGAGGGCAGTGGTGATGCGATTGCTGTGGACGGCCAAGGAGATGACGAGCCTGCTGTGGCCCTCGGCAAGGCGCAACGGGTGGTTGACCTGGCTGCAGCCCTGACCCAAGCGCGAGACCAAGCCGACCAAGCCCAGGCCCGATGCGACACCGCCCATGCAGCCTTGACGACAGCCCGGACCGAAGCAGCAAACGCGCAAGCCCACCACGACGCAGCCTTGACTAGGCTGGCCGAATCAGAAACAGCCATCGCCTCCGTGGCAGCCCGCCTCACCGCCCTTGACGCCACCGGCAAGGCCGCCGCCGCTGAAGTCGACCGCCTCCACGCCTCCTTGACCGCCGCCCAGCAGGCCGCCGACCAGGCAGAACAGCAGTTGGCTGCTGCCCTGGCCCAGCAGGCTCAAAACCAAGTCCACGTCGGCAATGATGTTGGCACTGACGCTGACGGCGGCGCGGTGGTTGGCACCGCCGCCTGCAACCTCGACGTGGCCCTGGCCGCCGCCAACGCAGCCCGCGACCAAGCCCACAACCTTGCCAGCGGTGCCCGCCGGGCCGAAACTGACGCCCGCCTAGTCTTACGTACCAGCGAAGAACGCCATCGCGCCCTGGCAGGACGGGCCGACGGCCTCACCCGCGCCGCCCAGCGTGAGCGGCAAGCCCGAGCCGACGCAGACCGTCGCGCCCACCATCGGGCAGGCCAAGCCCGCACAGCCGCAGCCGTCCACACCGATGCCGCCGCAGCCCTGACCACCATCGACGCTTCCATCGACCGGGCCGCCCGCGAACGCGAAGCCGCCGCCCAAGCCCAAGCCCAAGCCGCCGCCAGCCTTGATGCCGCTCGCGCAGGGGCCAGCCAACTTGCTGGTCGTCTCGCTGAGTTGGCCGACGCCGCCCACGCGGAAGAACTCGCCCGTGCCGGACACGTCGCAGCCCTGGACCGCCTGCACGCCCGCGCCCGCGACGAGTTAGGCATCGACCCCCAGTTGCTGGTTGACGAGTACGGCCCCCACCTGCCCGTCAGCATCCACACTGATACCGACACCAGCACCCCCTACGTCCGCGCTGACCAGGAGGCTCGCGCCGACAAAGCCCGCCGGGCTCTCGCCCGCATCGGAGCCATCAACCCTCTCGCTCTCGAAGAGTTTGCTGCCCTAGAAGAACGCCACAAGTTCCTCACCGACCAACTAGCTGACCTGGAAACCTCCCGCGACGACCTTCACGGACTCATCACCGACATTGACGCCCGCGTTCAACAAGCCTTCGAAGAAGCCTTCGCCGACACGGCCGCCCAGTTCGAGCAGGTCTTCGACATGCTTTTCCCCGGCGGCACCGGCCGCCTCGTCCTCACCGACCCCGGCGACCTGCTGACCACCGGCATCGACATTGAAGCCCGCCCGGCAGGCAAAAAAGTCAAACGCATCTCCCTGCTCTCCGGCGGGGAACGCTCCCTGGCAGCCCTGGGATTCCTTGTTGCCATCTTCACGGCTCGGCCCAGCCCCTTCCTCATCCTCGATGAGGTGGAGGCCGCCCTCGACGACGTCAACCTGGGCCGCATCCTCGACGTCTTCCGCCAACTGCAACAACGCAGCCAACTCATCGTCATCACTCACCAGAAACGAACCATGGAAATCGCCGACGCCCTCTACGGGGTAACCATGGGCAGCGACGGCGTGTCCGTGGTCATCTCCCAACGCCTGGACGGTCCGCAACAGGCCGGGCTGGTGCAGGCAAACGCCGTCTGACGACGATGTGACCTACTCGGTGAGACAGGTGCCGCCCATCCGTGCGGCACGCTCGGCAATCTGTCATGTTCCCCCGCCAGGCGGTGACACCATAGGGGCATGGTCGGGTTCTGGGTTTGGGCTACCGCAGTTGTTGTGCTGCTCGTGGCAGTGTTTGTCATCGCCCGAATCCTCAACCGCATCGCCGATCCCATCGCCCACGAACTACCGCCACGCACCCGACTAGGCCAAGAAATCAACGCCCGCGTCACCGATGATGTGCGCGCCAAACTCACCCTCATCGACGGCGGACTAGACGACGGCCACAACGGTATCGTCACCCTCGACGATTTCTTTGCCGCACCCGGCAGCGACCAGCGCGCCGCCTAAGGAAACACAAACCCTTCCGCAGCCAACTCTGCGTGATGGCGGAACTTTACGTGATGCCGAGGGCGCAACTGGCGTCCCTCATTTCGTGTAGCGCTAAATCTTTGCCACACTACGGGAGTGCTTACCCAAAACACCCTGCACTGGTTGATTCCTGCCCTCCTGGTTGTCATCGTCCTTGTCGGCCTCGCCGTAGGTTTTACCCTGCGTTCGCGCCGCAAACAGGTTTCTGACGATGCGCTGACGAGGCAACCACAGGCTGGCACCGGCTCGCCAGAACCGTCGCCCGCCACCACCCCGGTGCTTGACACTCCCGGCGCCACCCAGGACACCCCCGAACCGACCGCCCACCGCCTCATCCGCCTCCGTGACCGCTTGGCCCGATCCGGCTCACCCTTCGGCGCCCGACTCTTGGCCGTCCTGTCCCGGGACAACCTGGCCGTCGATGACTGGGACGAACTGGAAGAAACCCTGCTCCTAGCCGACCTGGGCGCAGGCCCCACCGATGAACTCATCGACAACCTCCGCACCCAGGTTCGCATCCACGGAGTCAACGACCCAGCCCAGGTCCGTACCATGCTCCGTGACGCCCTGGTCGCCCTAGTGGACCCGACCATGGATCGCAGTCTCCGCATTCAAGGGGCTGAACCGGGCACTCCCGGCGTCGTCCTTGTTGTGGGCGTCAACGGCACCGGCAAAACCACCACCATCGGCAAACTGGCCCGCGTACTGGTCGCCGACGGTCACAGCCTGCTGTTGGGGGCCGCCGACACCTTCCGGGCCGCCGCCGCGGACCAGCTGACCACCTGGGGGTCACGGGTGGGCGTCCACACCGTGCGGGCCAGCAGGGACGGAGCCGACCCCGCTGCTGTTGCCTTCGACGCCGTCAAACAGGGCGCAGCCGAAAGCGTAGACGTGGTGGTCATCGACACGGCAGGCCGTCTGCAAAACAAGACGGGCCTCATGGACGAGTTGGGCAAAATCACCCGCGTCATCGAACGTGTTGCCCCCATCACGGAAGTTCTGCTGGTTATCGACGCCACCACGGGCCAAAACGGGATGCAACAGGCCAGGGTCTTCTCCCAGGTGGCTAACGTGACCGGCATCGTCCTGACCAAGTTGGACGGGACAGCCAAGGGCGGCATCGTCATCGCAGCCCAACGTGAACTTGGTGTCCCCGTCAAACTGGTGGGCTTAGGTGAAGGCCCCGACGACCTGGCCCCCTTCAACCCGGACCAGTTTGTCGACGGCATCCTCGGCTAACCCTTCCGCCGGTTGGGCAGGGCTGCAGAGCAGACGCCCGACGAAAGCAGCGGAACGGTTGTGAACTCCAGCCAGGCCGCCCGGCCACAGGGCAGATTTTAGGCGCAATAGTCACATTCGCCGTTGGCAGGCAACTGAGTAAAACAGCTGGGGCACACGGACGGTGGGGCAGGCTCAGGCTTGCGCGGCGCGGCTGCCGATCCACGTGGCCTCCCTGGACGCCTGGTTGTGGCCTGCGGTGCAGAACCCGTCGACGCTGCCTTGGGCGCCCGCGTCACCTGTGGTTTCGCCGTGCGGGCGGGGGCTCCGGCGACATGATGTTTGAGTCGGCTACGAATCAGAACGTCAGGTAACTCGGGTGCGGCGTCGGCGGGCACGTTGCGGGCAAACTTGCGGTAGCAGGCCAGGCGGTGATGGGCAGCCAGCAGGTCCACGTCATCACCCCAATCGACCAGATCATCATCGGGCATACGCAGGCTATACGACAGGCCGACAGACCCATCCGCACCGATGCAGAGGCTGGTCACGGGCGGGGCACCCACCTTGGAGGCGATAGCGGCAACCCGGTCAAGGAGCAGGGGAATCCACTGGTCAACACTGTCACCCTCAATAATCCCGGTGGCATCCTGCACCTTCTTGGCCAACTGCTTGTGCGTGACCGTCGCCCCGTAACTGCGGGCCGTGGTCAACAGCAGGTCAACGGCTACGGAAGCCCAAGCCTCCAAGGCCTCACCGAAAGGAACCCGGGTGTTGTCGTCAATACGCCAAGCGCCCGACAGTTGTTCGACATGCAACTCGTCTCCGTTACGGCGCATCTGCGGCCGCCGTGTCAAGAAGCCAGAGGGTGCGTTCCAGCCCGTGCACGCCAGCGGCAGGAACCTCACGCACCGGGTCGCCAGCCAGGGCGGCGGCAGCCCGTTCCGCCTTACCGGCCCCAGCAACAATGAGCCACACTTCACGGGCGGCGTTGATGGCATCGAAGGTCAAGGAAACCCGCTGGGGGGGAGGCTTGGGGGATCCGTCAACCCCCACCGTCGCCACGCCCGTCACGTCCACGCCCGCGTGGCCGGGGAACAACGACGCCACATGGCCGTCTGGCCCCATCCCTAAAATGAGAATGTCAAAGGGCAAAAAAGCCTGGCCTGGCGGAGTGTTCGCCGACATTTCGTCGGCGTAAGCGGCAGCCGAAGCATTCGGGGTGGCCAGAATGTCAGGCCCAGCCACGGCATGAATGTTGGCTTCCGGTAGACCGTGGTCAGCAACCAGCAGGTCAAGCAGGGCAGCACGGGCCTGCACCTCGTTACGGTCAGGGTGACCGGCAGGGCAGAAGCGTTCATCACCCCACCAGATGTGCACGCCCGTCCAGTCGACCGCCCGTAACAAAGGACTCGCGGCCGCCGAAGCCAACATGGCAATCCCCATGGTGCCGCCCGTCAACACCGTGTGCACGGGCCGCCGTAGCGACTGATGGTCAAGCAGTCGCAGCAGCCATCGGGCACCGACAGCATCCGCCAAAGTGTCAGCGTCAGGGTGAACTATCACCAGTTGATGCGCAATCATCGTCAGTAGTGCCTCGATTCAATGTCCGTGCTTCGACGGGAAAGTGGATGCTACTTGTGGGTGAGCAGGGGCAGACCCTGCTGCAAGGTTTCGGCGTAGACGGCGTCCGGGGTCAAGCGGCGCAACTCCTCCGCTAAGGCGTCAGACACCGACCGGATAGGTAAAGAAATACTACGGTCAGGCATACCAGGTGTGCTGATCGTCACCGTCATCCCGTCAGGCCGGTCAAACACAATATCTGCGTTACCCCCGTCCGCATCCGTGCGCCGCAAGGCCAGATAGGACAGGGCCTTGGCCGACGGGTCATGGCGGGCATTGACCGGACAGTTGAGTTTGAGAGCCAGCCAGGCGGCCACCATGTCAATCGAGGTGTGCCCCAACTCGCCAACAACGTCAATACTGGTCACCGGAACGAAGGGGGGCGAATCTAGGGCGGCGGCAAGCAGACCCCGCCACATGGTCGCCCGCGCCCACGACAAGTCTGTGTCACCGGGCAGGTAGTTGGCGGCCAAGGAGTCCAGCATGGACTCGCTACTGGCTGCCACCGAATCGGTGATGCGGCGCTGAGCCATCCTGCCCACCCCATCGGCGGCAGGGTTCTCCGGCGCCAGCCGCGGCCACCAGGCGACAATAGGGGCATCAGGCAGCAGCAGGGGCGTGACAATGGCCGGAGCCTGGTCACGCAGGGGGCCAGAAGCCCGCAAAATGACAACCTCCGAGGCGCCCGCATCCCCGCCCACCCGAATCTCCGCATCCAAGCGCGGGAGACCGTCATCGGCGGCAAAGTCATCGTCGTCAGGAATACCTGTAGGTGTGGCGATGACAATGACCCGGCAGGGATGCTCATTTGACGCATCGTTGGTGGCCTGGACGGCCGCCTCAACATCGGCTTCAGCAGCCAAAACCACCAGGGTGAGCACCCGACCCAAAGCCACAGCGCCGCCCTCCTCACGCAAAGTGAGCAGGCGCTTGTCAACAGCCGAGGTTGTCGTATCTGGCATCGTAATAATCATGGCCGTCTCCAGGCTCTTCCGTCACGGGCCATCATGGCGTCAGCGCAGGCAGGCCCCCAGGTGCCAGCCGGGTAGGGGTCAGGCTTGCCCAGGGTGGCCCAATGGGCGGTGATGGGGTCGAGAATCATCCACGACAACTCCACCTCTTCGCGGGTGGGGAAGAGGGGCGGGTCACCCAGCAGCACGTCCAAGATGAGACGCTCGTAGGCTTCCGGGCTGGATTCAGTAAAGGCGTGGCCGTAACCGAAATCCATGGTCACGTCCCGCACCTCCAGGGCTGCGCCCGGAACCTTGGCACCAAAGCGCATGGTTACACCTTCGTCAGGCTGAACGCGGATCACTAGGGCGTTACTGCCCAGGTCGCTGGTCATCGACGATTCGAAGGGCAGGAAGGGGGCCTTTTTGAAGACGACAGCCACCTCAGTGACCCTGCGGCCCAACCGTTTGCCGCTGCGCAGGTAGAAGGGGACACCCGCCCAGCGCCGGTTCTCGATTTCCAGCCGAATGGCCGCATAGGTTTCCGTAGTGGAATCCGGGTTGAAGCCTTCTTCTTCCAGAAAACCCACCACACGTTCCCCACCCTGCCAGGCTTCCGTGTACTGGCCGCGGGCCGTGTGAGCGTCAAGGTCTGCGGGACGTTTGACTGCCTTGAGTACCTTGATTTTTTCGGCCCGCAACTGTTCGGCTTCAAAGTTCAGCGGCTCTTCCATAGCCACCAAGGCAAGGAGTTGCAGCAGGTGGTTTTGGATGACGTCACGGGCCGCGCCTACGCCGTCGTAGTAGCCCGCCCGCCCGCCAATACCAATGTCTTCAGCCATAGTGATTTGCACGTGATCCACGTAACTGCCATTCCACAGGGGCTCAAACATTTGGTTGGCAAACCGTAACGCCAGCAGGTTTTGTACCGTCTCTTTGCCCAGGTAGTGGTCGATACGGAAGACTGACTCTGGGTCGAAAACCTCCGAGACCACCGCATCCAACGCCCGGGCAGATTCCAGGTCATGCCCAAAAGGCTTCTCGATGACAACGCGCCGCCAGGTTCCATCCTGCGCCTGCGACAGCCCGTGCTTGCGCAACTGCCCGATGACAGCCGGGAAGGCACTGGGCGGAATAGACAGGTAGAAGGCATGGTTGCCGCCGGTGCCGCGGCTGGAATCTAACTCGTCGACTACCGAGCGGAGGCGGTCGAAGCCTGCATCGTCGTCAAAAGACCCGGTAACAAACCGCAGGCCATCCTTGAGCTGCTGCCAGGTGGCCTCACGGAAGGGGGTGCGGGCGTGAGCGTTGATGGACTGCAACACGTGGTCGGCGAAGACGCTGTCGCTCCAGTCGCGCCTGCCATAGCCCACCAGGGCGAAACCGGGCGGAAGCAAACCGCGATTAGCCAGGTCATAGATGGCCGGAATAAGTTTTTTGCGGGCCAAGTCTCCGGTGACACCAAAAATCACCACACTGGACGGCCCCGCAATTCTAGGAAGTCGCAGGTCACGCGGGTCGCGCAGGGGATTATGGTGGGCCGAAATGGTGCTGGCCCCCGTCTCGGGTTGGGTTGCCCCGTCAGTTGCAACGAAAGTCACGGGAACAGCCTATACGTGTGGGCGGGAGACGGTGACTGCGGTCGCTCAGCCGCCTACCCGGCCTGGGTGGTGGGGGTGCGGCGGGTTTATTTGTCGACAGGTTGCAGCACCACGGTGTCATCGCCGCGACGGTGCCGGTTGATGACAAGCCAGCCGCCAGCCGACGCCAGCAGGGCAGCAGCCACCACAGGCCAGGGTTCGATGATGCCTGTCCCGGTCAGCGAACCGGCTGGCTCCTGCGTGGGCTGAGCGTAGCGGTGGGCGGCAGAGGCCGGGGCAGCGGACTGGATGGTCACGCCAGGCGTATCCGATGAGTCTGATTGAGCCGAACCGTTGGGCGGACTGGCCGCCTGGCCGTTCGATGTTCCGGTTGCTGCGCCGGTTGACGGGGCAGGGGATGCCGTCTGCCCTGGCCCTGCTGGCGGGTTGGCCGGGCCTTGCGTTGGCCCAGCCGATGCTGCTGGTGTGGGGGCAACTTGTCCGCCGCCCAGCGAAATGGTGGATGTGGGGGTTGGCGTCGGCTCGTCAGGGTCAGGGGTTGGGGGAACTGTGGGGGCCGGTGAGGTAGAAGGAGGCGACGGATCGGCAACGGTGATCGTTGTTGTGACGGGTTGGTCGTTGGAATCGGCGGCAAGAATCGTGTACGTGCCGGGGGGGATATCTTGCGGCAAGGTGACTGAGCCGGTGAAGGCGCCGTTGCTGTCGGCTGTTGCAGTGCTAGGGCCAGCCACCGTTTTGCCGGACGAATCCGTGACAGTGAAGGTGGTTGTTGCCCCAGGGATCATGCCCGCGCCCGTGAGGTTGATGGTGGCGCCAGGATCTACCGTGGACGCCCCGGCTGCCAGCAACTGGCTGAGAGCGGCTTTCCCGACGGACGGGTTAGCGAATATGGCAGGCAACTGTGACGGGTCGGTGTAGTAGACGTCCGCGTAAGAACCGGAACCGTCAGCGACCTCCAACATGCCCTGGGGGGGCGGTTGGTCTTGGGGGGCTTGGACACCGTTGGCGTCGGCGCAATCTGACACAAAACCGATAGTGGGCGGGATGAAATCTATTCCTTGAACACTGCCGGAACTGTAAGGCCACACGGTACGCACGATGACGGTCAGGGGAGTGTTCTTCGTCAGCGTGAAATCGGGGGTACCCAAGGCGCCGTTTGCGCCGTCGGACACGTTGTCAAAGACCAGGTTTTGCGGGGCGCTGATACCAATGTTGGCGGGACCCACCGTGTCTGGTTTGAGGGTGACCCAGGTGGTACCGCCGTCGGTGCTGACCTGCGTCGCTAAACCGTCGTTGAGGAAGGGCTGGTCGCTGGCCGGGAAGGTGGCCGTCAGGTTGACTCCCGCCGTGGCGCAGGCGGTAGTCAACACCGTGGCGGGAGCGTACACGGTGTCGCCGGGAATGAGCCCGGAAGCCGGGGCAGCGTAGGCGGGGCTGGCGAACGACGCGAAAGCCACTCCTAGAGACAAGACTCCGCAGGTGCCAAAAAACAGGCGCTTTTGGCGGCCAGTGTGTAAAAACACGTGACTGCGCATTGCGTGAACGCCGTGGAAATCGGCTGCGTGCGCCCCCATTGGTGCCTCCCAAGCCAGGTCAGAACAAAAGACTTACCTCCATTGAACACCGGAAACAGCAAAAAATCTTGATGATGTACCTCACTTCTGCTGTCAACTTGGTCACACCTGGCTTGCAGTTACCCGCAGAAAAGGGCCGCCCCTCCGGTGTGGAGAAGGGCGGCCCTCTACTGTCGTGCTAGAGAATCACCATCAGGCAACAGCGGCAAGGCTGTCCTTGGCTGCTGCGGTGACAGCCTCAGCGGTCACACCGTATTCGGCATAAATCTTCTCGGCGGGAGCCGAAGCACCCCAGGTCTCGATGGACACCGAGCGGCCAGCGTCGCCGACAATCTTGTGCCAGCCCAAGGCCAGGCCAGCCTCAACCGACACGCGGGCCTTGACGGCGGCGGGAAGCACCGACTCCTTGTAGTCGTCGGACTGCTTGTCGAACCATTCCAGGCAAGGGGCCGACACAACGCGGGCCTTGATGCCTTCGGCGGCCAACTGCTCACGGGCTGCGACAGCCAACTGAACTTCAGAACCGGTACCGATGAGGATGACATCGGGGGTGCCGTCGGTGTCGAGAAGGGTGTAAGCGCCCTTGAGGGTGTTCTCGGCGGCGGCGTAACCCTGCTCTCCACGGGGGAAGGTGGGCAGGTTTTGACGGGACAAGATGATGCCAGCCGGGTTAGCCGTGTTCTCAATGATGCCGCGCCAGGCCTGGGCGGTCTCGTTGGCGTCGGCAGGCCGGACAATGTCGAGGTTGGGGATGGCCCGGTAGGCCCACAGGTGCTCGACAGGCTGGTGGGTGGGGCCGTCTTCACCCAAACCGATGGAGTCGTGGGTCCACACAAAGATGGAGGGGGCACCCATGAGGGCGGCCAGACGAACCGAGCCGCGCATGTAGTCGGCGAACTGGAAGAAGGTGCCACCGTAGGGGCGGGTCAGGCCGTTGAGGACGATGCCGTTGAGGATGGCGCCCATGCCGTGTTCGCGGATACCGAAGTGGAGGGTACGTCCGAAGGGTCCACCCTTCCAGGTGCGGGTCTGGTGGTCTTCCGGCACGAAGGACGGCTCGCCGTCCATGGTGGTGTTGTTGGAGCCGGCCAGGTCAGCCGAGCCGCCCCAGAGTTCGGGCAGAACAGGGGCCAGGGCGGTCAGGGTCTTGCCGGAGGCCACGCGGGTAGCGACACCCTTGGGGTCGGCAGGCCAGGTGGGCAGGGAGTCTTCCCAGCCAGCGGGGAGTTCTTTGGCTTCCAGGCGGACCAGCAGGGCAGCAGCCTCAGGGTTGGCGGTCTGCCAGGCGGCAAAGGCGGCATCCCAGGCGGCGCGCTGGTCGGCTTGGCGGGCGGCCACAGACCGGGTGTAGGCCAGCACGTCGGCGTCCAGGGCGAAGGATTCTTCCGGGTTCAAGCCCAGTTCCACCTTGAGGGCGGCCAGTTCGTCGCCACCCAGGGCCGAGCCGTGAATGGCGTAGGTGTCCTGCTTTTTGGGCGAGGGCCAACCGATGATGGTGGACAGGCGGATGAGGGTGGGCTTGGAGGTTTCAGCCTTAGCCTCAGCGATAGCGGCGGCCAGGGCGGCCACGTCTTCGGTGTATTCGCCACCGTTGTTGGTCCAGTCGACGTGCAGGGT
>JAITCK010000214.1 GCA_031283115.1 Cellulomonadaceae bacterium
CTTGTTTGCAGGTGCAGGCGGCGGGGGCGGCGGGGTCAAGCCGTCAAGGGTGGTGGCCGCGCCAGCAGCACCCAGCCCACCTGTTAGCCCCGCTGCCAGGCTTGCGGCCCGACCAGCACCGGCCTGTCCGCCGCCCATAACAACAGTTTTGTCTGCCTCATCGGCCGTCATCATCTGGGTTGGCGCAACCTCCCCCACTCCAGCAGGGTCAGCACCAGCAGTCTCAGCTGCTTGGGCGGCCCGCAGGCGGCGCGTTCCTCGGGGTTTGGCAGGACGGCGGGCTTCAGGGGAATGGTCGACGATGGCGGCCTGTTCGTAGGCTTCATCGCCGTGCATCCCGCGGCGTGACGCTGCTCCCCCATCGTCACCGTCAGTTTCCGCATCGGCATGGTCGCCCACTTGACCGGTCAGGCGTTCGGACAGGTAGCGCAGGCGTTCGGGGATCCGATGCACGGGAGTGGCCGTGATGATGAGCAGGGAAAATGCGGCCAACAGCACAAAGAGGGCCACAGCCACGGGGGCTGTCGCTGCTGCAGCAAGAGGGTTGGCAAGAACGTATCCCAGCAGACCGCCCGCATTTTGCAGGGCCGCAAACCCGTCGGCGAACACGGGCCGTCCCATACCCATGGCCACGAGGGCGCAGGTGGCAGCAGCCAACAGCAGGGTTCCAATGACTCGGCGTCCATCGTCGCCCACCTGCTTGCGGCGCCGCAACAGGCCCACGCCCAGCATGACTAGCACGACGGGTACGGCAACGCCTACCCGGCCCAGCGCGCCAGCGATCACGGCGTGCACTCCGGTGCCGAAGGGGCCAGGTATCCCCCACCATTCTGACGCGGCCACAACGATAGCCAGGGCAAACAGGCCGAAGCCTACGGCATCACGCCGGTAGGGGCTGGGCGGTTTAGGGGCGGCCTCTTCTTCCACAGCAGCCTTGGACGACGGCCGGGCAGGAGTAGTTTTCACGGCCTGCTTGGCAGCAGGTTTCGCGGCCTGCCGCGACGCCGCCTTAGCCCGAGAGGCAGGGGCGGCAGCCCGTGAGCGCGTGGACGTTCGTGTCGCCATGCTTGACAACCTAAACCGCACCTAGGACATTGCCCGGCTCCCACACGGGCCGGTGCAGGATTGCAACGTTTACGCCTCGACGACGACAGGGACGATCATGGGGCGGCGGCGGAGTTTGCGGGCTACCCACTGGCCTACCACCCGACGCATGACTTGCTGCAACTGGTGGGTGTCGGTGGCTCCGTCAGAGATGGCGTTTTCTAGGGCGGTGGCCACGTCGGGCTGGATTTCGTCGAAGCGGGCGTCATCTTCGGCCATGCCGCGGGCGAAGATTTGCGGCCCGGCCAGGACTTTCCCGGTTTGCGAGTCGACTACGGCGAATACGGAGACGAAGCCTTCTTCCCCGAGGATGCGCCGGTCTTTGAGTTCAACGTCAGTGATTTCACCAACGGACGACCCGTCAACGTAGACGTAGCCGCAGGGTACGGCCCCCACGATGCGGGCCTTGCCGTCGATCACGTCAACGACGACACCGTCTTCGGCGAGGATGACTCGTTCGGCGGGCACACCCGTTTTGACGGCCAAGGCCCCGTTGGCTACCAGGTGGCGAACTTCGCCGTGAACAGGCATGACGTTTTTAGGTTTGAGAATGTTGTAGCAGTAGAGCAATTCTCCGGCAGCGGAGTGGCCACTGACGTGCACTTTCGCGTTACCGGAGTGGACTACTCGGGCACCCAACCGGGTCAACCCGTTGATGACTCTGAACACAGAGTTTTCGTTGCCGGGGATGAGGGAGGACGCCAAAATGACGGTGTCGCCGGGGCCGACAGCAACCTGGTGATCACCGTTGGCCATCCGGCTGAGGGCTGCCATGGGTTCACCTTGCGACCCGGTGGACATGTAGACGATTTCAGTGTCGGGAATGTCTTTGGCTTTTTTGACGTCGATGAGGATGTTGTCGCTGGGTAGGCGCAAATACCCCAACTCGACTGCGATAGCCATGTTACGAACCATGGATCGGCCTACCAGGGCGACGCGGCGTCCGTGGGTGTGGGCGGCGTCGAGAACCTGTTGCACCCGGTGGACGTGTGAACTGAAGGAGGCGACGATGATGCGGCGTTCAGCCTGGGCGAAGACAGAACTCAGCACGGGGCCGATTTCTGCTTCGGGGGTGACAAAGCCGGGCACTTCAGCGTTGGTGGAGTCCACCATGAAAAGGTCAACGCCCCGCTCCCCCAGGCTGGCGAAGGCCCGCAGGTCGGTGGTACGGCCATCGAGGGGTAGTTGATCCATTTTGAAGTCGCCGGTGTGGAGCACTGTTCCGGCAGCCGTGTGGACGGCCACGGCCAGGGCGTCAGGAATGGAGTGGTTGACGGCCACAAACTCCAGGCCGAAGGGCCCCACCTGTTCCCGTCCACCTTCTTTGACGGTGAGGGTGACGGGGGTGATGCGGTGCTCTTTCAACTTGGCTTCAACAAAGGCCAAGGTCAGTTGTGAACCGATGAGGGGAATATCGTCACGCAGGCGCAGCAGGTAGGGGACGGCGCCAATGTGGTCTTCATGCCCGTGGGTGAGCACGATGGCTTCAATATCGTCGAGACGGTCTGAGATGTAGTCGAAGTCGGGCAGGATGAGGTCGACGCCAGGTTGGGTGTCTTCTGGAAAGAGCACACCACAGTCGATGACCAGCAGACGGCCTGCGATCTCGAGGACGGCCATGTTGCGGCCCACCTCACCCAGGCCACCCAGGGGAACCACGCGCAAGGCGCCGTCAGCCAGGGGGGGCGGCGCGGGCAGGTCAGAGGGGTGGACGCCACTCATTTGAGCACCCCCGCTGCGGTCAAACCGGCGCGGACGGCAGCGGCTTCGTCATCGGAGGCAGTCACCAGGGGCCCGCGCACGGTACGGCCCGGGATGGTGCCCAAGGCTTCGGCGGCGGCTTTTGCCATAACGGCCTGCATTCCGGCCCCATTGAGGGCGGCGATGGCAGGCAGGGTGGTGCGGAAGGCGGCTAGGGCTCCGGCATGGTCACCCGCGTCCCAACACTTCACCACTTGGGCGAAGGCGTCCGGTACGGCGTGGGTCACCACGGAAACGATGCCTGCCCCGCCGTGGGCGAGGAAGGGCAGCAGGAGGCCATCATCCCCGGAATACCAGGCCAGGCCGGTGCGTTGGGCAAGCCCGGCAGCGGTGGCAACATCTCCGGTGGCGTCTTTAGCAGCGACGATGAGGGGGTGCTGGGCTAGGGCCTCATAGGTGGCTGCGGCGATACGCACGCCGGTGCGGCCGGGTACGTCGTAGACCATGGTGGGAAGTCCGCCTGCTTCGGCGACGGCTTGGAGGTGCTGGGCGACGCCTGCCTGGGAGGGCCGCGAATAGTAGGGGGTGACGGTGAGGATGCCGTCGGCGCCTGCCTCGGCAGCCTGGCAGGCCATTCGGGAGGCGTGGGCGGTGTCGTTGGAGCCTGCACCTGCGACAACGGCAGCCCGGTCGCCTACTGCTTGGACGACGGCTGCCACCAGAGCGGCCTTTTCTGGCGAGTGGGTGGTGGGTGATTCGCCGGTGGTTCCGTTGACGACAATGCCGTCGTTTCCGTGGTCGACCAGCCAGGTTGCCAGTTTGGCTCCGGCGTCAATGTCGACGACGCCGTCGGGGGTCATGGGGGTGACCATGGCGGTGAGTACCGCCCCGAATGGCCGGGCAGGGTTTGTGGAGAGCACCATGCCGCACACGGTACACACACCCTGGGACAGTGGGTGGCAAAACGCCGGGACAGTGCCGCAACCCGCCCCGCAATTATTGAAGGTAAGGGTTACTGGCTTTTTCCCGGGCGACCCGTGTGGTGGGGCCGTGGCCTGGCACTACGCCAAAGGCAGGGTCAAGCCTGGCCCCCAGGCGGCGCAGGCTGGCCGCCATGGTGGAGGCGTTACCGCCGGGCAGGTCGGTGCGGCCAATGCTGCCCGCGAAGAGGACATCGCCGCTGAGCACAAGCTGGTCGGTGAGGTAGAGGGTGGAGCCTTCCGTGTGGCCAGGGG
>JAITCK010000063.1 GCA_031283115.1 Cellulomonadaceae bacterium
CCGCGCCCCGCCTCAGCCTGGACGGCACCTGGAAGTTCCGCCTCTTCGACCGCGCCATCACCGGCACCTCCCCCGCCGACGACGGCGCTGGTTGGGATGACCTGACTGTGCCCGGCCACTGGCAGCTGGCCGGAGCCCCAGACAGTTGGCCTTACGGCAAACCCGCCTACACCAACATCCAGTTCCCCATCCCCGTCAACCCGCCCCACGTTCCCGAGCACAACCCCACCGGCGAATACCGGCGCAGCTTCACCATCCCCACCGACTGGCGAGCCTCAGGCCGGGTGGTACTGCGCTTCGAAGGCGTCGACTCCTGGTTTGAAGTGTCCGTCAACGGCAACGTTTTGGCTCAATCCCACGGCTCACGCCTGCCCACCGAAATAGATGTCACCGACGCCCTGCGTGACGGCGACAACCTCCTGGCTGTCCGCGTCACCCAATGGTCGGCCTTCACCTACATTGAAGACCAAGACCAGTGGTGGCTGTCCGGCATCTTCCGCAACGTCACCCTAGAACACCGGCCCGCAGGCGGCATCGGCCACGTCAACCTGCGCGCCGACTACGACCACGCCACTGGCCTCGGCACCCTGTCCGTGACGGTCGAAGGTGACGACAGCCAGGCACTCACGGACGCCCGCATCAGCGTGCCCGAACTGAGCATCGACACCCAGCCCGGCCAGGCCGTCACCGTGCCCGTTCAGCCGTGGTCCGCCGAAAACCCCCGCCTCTACACCGTCACCGTGACAGTTCCCGGCCACAGCGTGACCCTGCACGCCGGATTCCGCACCGTCGCCATCGTCGATGGCGTCTTCACCATCAACGGGTCGCCCGTCAAACTGTACGGAGTCAACCGCCACGAGTTCGAACCCACCAGGGGCCGCGCCCTGACCGCCGACACCATGCTGGCCGACGTGCTGCTGATGAAACGCCACCACGTCAACGCTGTCCGCACCAGCCACTACCCGCCCCACCCGCACTTCCTTGACCTGTGTGATCAGTACGGCCTCTACGTCATCGACGAAGGCGACTTTGAAACCCACGGCTTCGAGTTTGTCGGCTGGAAGGGCAACCCCACCGACAACCCCACCTGGGAACCCGTACTGGTCGACCGCATGGTGCGTATGGTGCGCCGCGACGCCCACCACCCGGCCATCGTCATCTTCTCCCTCGGCAACGAAGCCTGGACCGGCTGCAACCTGGCCGCCATGTCCCAGGCCATCCGTGACCTCGACCCCAGCCGCCCCATCCACTACGAACGCGACTGGAACACCGAACACGTGGACATGTACTCGCGCATGTACCCCAACTTCCTCGAAGAAATCGCTATCGCCCACCACGACGAACCAGCCATCCCCGACGCCAACCTGGATGCGGCCCGCCGCGCCAAACCCTTCCTGCTCTGCGAATACGCTCACGCGATGGGCAACGGCCCCGGCGGCCTCACCGACCATATGGACCTTTTCGACCAGCATCCGCGCATGATGGGCGGGTTCATTTGGGAATGGATGGACCACGGCATCGCCACCCGGGCCGCCGACGGCAGCGCCTACTACGGCTACGGCGGAGACTTTGGCGAAGAACTCCACGACGGGTCTTTCATCGCAGACGGCCTCATGCTCCCCGACCGCACCCCCATGCCGGGAGCCTTCGAAATGGCGGCCGTCTACGCCCCCATCTCCATTCGGGAACAGGCCCCCGGCCTGCTGACCATCTGGAACCGTTGGGCCTTCACCAGCACCGATACAGTGGACTTGACCTGGTCGCTCATCGCCGATGGAGAAACCGTCGCCACCGGGCTGCTGGCGCTTGACCCCCTCACGCCGCGCGAAAAATGCCTGGTAGAGGCTGCCGACGTGCTCGGCGACCTTATGGACGGTGGTGGTTCCCGTGACGGCGCTGCCCTGTGGTTTGCCGTCACAGCAACCTGGGCTCCCGACCACACGCCCGCCTGGGCACCCGAAGGGTTCACCATCGGCTACGGACAAACCATGCTGCGCCCGTCTGCACCCTTGAACAAGCCGCAAGGGGGCATACAAGGGGAAACACAAGAGGCAGCAGTGACCTCCACTGATGTCGGCTACACCGTGGGGCCTGTCACCATTGACGCCACCGGGCACGTCACCTCCATCGGCGGAACCCGCGTCCACGAGGCCCGCGTGGACGCCTGGCGGGCCCACACCGAAAACGACCGCGTCCGCTCCCGTGACCCCCACATCAACGGCGCCCGTCACCTGGGAGACGGCGAAGCCTGGGAGGCTGCCGGGTTGACCCGCCTGCACGAATCAGTACGCTCGGTCGCCATCGTCGACGACGCCGTGGTAGTTGAGGCCCGAACCGCAGGCGCGGCCAGCGACTGCGGTTTCACCGTCCGCTACGAATGGCGTGCCCTTGACACCAACACCACCGACCTCACCATCCACATGACTCCGCACGGCCAGTGGCCCGGTTCGGTGGCCCGCCTGGGCTGGATGCTGGCCCTCGATCAGGCTCATGCCGGCAACGTGGCCGTTGACTGGGTGGGGCAAGGCCCAGGCGAGTCCTACCCCGACTCAACGCGCGCAGCCCGCATCGGCCGCTGGCATGACACCGTAGACAGCCTGCAAACGCACTACAGTTTCCCGCAAGAAAACGGCGCCCGCCGGGGCGTCACCCAGGCCAGGTTGAACCTTGCTGCCGGTCCACTGACGGCGACCGCTGGCACAGTCACCCACGGGGCACAGACAATCGAAGGGTTCACCCTGTCTGCCCGCCCCTGGTCTGACGCTGCCCTCCATTCCGCCCAACACCCCTGCGACCTGCAGCCTGATGGCAGGCTCTGGCTGCATTTTGATGCTGACGTGCACGGGGTCGGTACAGCGACGGTAGGCCCCGGCGTTCTCCCCTACGCCAGCCTGCGGCCAGCCCCCACGACACTGCGACTCAGGTTGAGCGTCGCGTAGACCCCCTACGCCGCATGGCCGCCGCAACAGCCAAGTAGCCACGGCAGCCAGCGGTAGCCGCGGCATCACGGCGCCTATACTCCGGTTATGCCTGAACTCCGCGAATCCGTCACCCTTTCCCAGGCCCGACGGATCGCTTTGGGAGCCCAAGGGTTGACGTCGGTGCGGCCTGACGCGGCGGCTGCGCCGGGCCTGCGGCAGGTGACGGCTGCAGTGCAGCGGCTTGGGGTAGTGCAGGTCGACGCAGTCAACGTGCTGGCCCGCGCCCACCTCATGCCCCTGTTTTCCCGGTTAGGCCCCTATGACGTGGGGCTTTTTGACCGGCTCCATTCGCAGGCGCCCCGCCGCATGGTGGAGGCCTGGGCCCATGAGGCATCCTTCATTCCCGTAGAAATCTGGCCCCTGCTGGCCTGGCGTCGACGCCCCTCCC
>JAITCK010000041.1 GCA_031283115.1 Cellulomonadaceae bacterium
GCGAAGGTGTTGATGGCTTCGGCGGGCAGGGTGGCGAGAATGTCTAGCCTGCCTGACCGCAGGTCGGTGTAGGCGTCGTCGAGGTTGTCGTAGGCGACGATTTCTATGCCCTTGTTGGCGGCTTTGCGGGGGCCCGTGTAGTCGGGGTTGGGGGTGAGCAGGATGGTGTTGTCGGCGCTGGCAGTAGCGTTGGCGGCGCTGTCGGTCTCGTCAGTTCCGGCCTCGTCGGCCCTGTCAGCGCCATCGGTGCCATCGGTGCCATCGGCTGTGGCGTCGCCGATGAGGTAGGGGCCGTTGCCGATGGGGTGGGCGCCGTAGGAGGCCATGTCGGCGTAGGCGGCTTCGGGTAGGGGGTAGAAGGCGTGGTAGCCCAGGCGGGCAGGGAAGTCGGCGATGGGCTGGCTGAGGTGGATTTTGATGATGTTTTCGTCTTCGCGGGCCTCTAAGCCACCGGCGGCGATGAGGGAGGAGTCTTCCGTGTATGAGAATCCGATAATGGGTTCGAAATAGTAGGCGTTGATCTGCCCGTTGGAGGCGGTGGCCGCCCAATCCCAGGCCTTGACGTAACTGGTGGGGGTGACGGGGCTGCCGTCGCTGAAGGTCCAGCCGGGTTCAAGGATGACAGTCCAGGTGAGGTTGTCGGGGGTGGAGATGGAGGTGGCCATTTCTTGTTGGGGGCGGCCGTCAGCGTCGTAGTAGACCAGGCCAGCGAAAACGTTGCTGACAATGCGCACTCCCCCGGCCTCATAGGTGTTGGACGGGATGAGTGGGCGCTTGGGAACTGACCCGTTGGCGATCACGTAGGGGCTGGAGGCGGCGGTGGGTGCGCTGGTGACGTCGTCGCTATCGCCTCCGCTGGAGCAGCCGAGCAGGGCGACTGCGGCCACGGTCAGTGTGGCGGCTAGTCGTGTTCGCCTCATGCGCTGGTGGAGTGTCATCGCTTTGCCCTTCACGGATACCGACGGTGAATCCGGTTTGATGAATCCATGAAACCACGTGTTCGGCCCGCTCTTTCGAGCCTACGCGCGGACGGCGCCTGCTGTCGCTTGAGTTGGCGACGGATTGCCAATCGTTACGTACTCGCATCACCGCCGTGACCTTGCCTGGGCGGCAAAGGCAAGCGCCCCGACCCCCTCACGGTGAGGGAATCGGGGCGCTTGCTTCTGTCAGGCGGTCAGCCTGCCGGAGGGGTCACTCAGTTGTTGACGGTGATCTCGAAGAACACGGGAACGGTGTTCCAGGCGAAGGTCACGTTGTCAACGTTGGGGCCGTGGCCACCACGGGCGTTGCCGTACCACAGGGGGATGGTGGGCAGATCCTGAAGAAGGATCTCCTGGGCGGCCTGGAAGTTGGCGATGGACTCGTCCTCGGAGTCAGCCTGGAGGGCTGCATCCAACTTGGCGTCGAACTCAGGGTTGGTGTACTGGCCCGAGTTGGAGCCGGCGCCGGTGCGGTAGATGGGGCGCAGGAAGTACTCGATGGAGGGGTACTGGCCCTGCCAGCCGGTCCGGAAGGCGATGTTCTGCTCACCGGACTGGGTTTCTTCAAGGAAGACGGCAAAGGTGGGGAAGGACTGAACGGCGGTGTCGATGCCAAGGTTGTTGGCGATCTGGTTGGTTGCAGCTTCGGCCCATTCTTCGTGGCCACCACCGGCGTTGACGCCGAGGGTGAAGGTGCCAGTGAAGGGGGAGATAGCGTCGGCCTGGGCCCAGAGTTCGGCAGCGCGGTCAGGGTTGAAGGTCAGCACGTCGTTGCCTTCAAGGCTGTCTGAGAAGCCGGGGATAACCGGGGAGGTCCAGTCAACGGCGATGGTGTTGGCGCCATCGAAGAGGGCGTCAACGATTTCCTGACGGTCAATGGCCATGGAGATGGCTTGACGGCGCAGCTGGCCTTCTTCACCAGCCTGGAAGTGCTCCATCCAGAAGGGGATCCAGAAGCCCTGCCACACAGCGGACGGGACAGGCTCGGAGCCGAAGCCGCCGATGCCGGCCAGTTCGTCACGGTAGGTTTCGATGAACTGGCTGGGGATGAAGGAGATCACGTCAATGTCGCCACCGAGCAGGGCCAGGTAGGTGGCCTGGGTGTCGGCGAAGAAGACGAAGTCGATGCCACCGTTTTGGGGCACGCGCCAGCCGTTGAAGCCTTCACGAACTTCCAGTTCGATGTTCTGGTCGTGGTTCCATTCGACCAGTTGGTAGGGGCCGTTACCGATGGGGTTGAGGCCGAAGGCGTCCATGTCCTCGAAGGCGACGTCGGGCAGCGGCGAGAAGGCGTTGTGACCGATGGCGATCCCGAAGGAGGAGACGGCAGAGTTGAGGGTGACGTGGAAGACGCGGTCGTTGTCAGCGTCAACTTCCAGACCGCCCGCTTCAGACAGTTTGACGTCGTTTTCAGCGTCGAAGCCAACAATGTCTTCGAAGAGGAAGGCACCCTGGTTGACGTTGGAGGCGAGGGCAGCGAAGTCCCAAGCGTTGACGAAGTTTTCGGCCAGCACGGGGGTGCCGTCGCTGAAGGTCCAGCCTTCTTCGACGGTGATGGTCCAGTGGATGTTGTCGTCGGTTTCGATGGATTCGGCGACCTCGTTGCGGGGGGTGCCGTCTGCTTCGAAGTTGACCAGGGTGGAGAAGATCAGGTTGACAACCTGACCGCCACCGGTCTCCATGGTGTTCGCGGGGATGAGGGGGTTTTGAGGCTCGGAGCCGTTGACGCGGACAACGCCGGAAGCGTTGATGTCACCGGGGGTGGCGGGGGCGGCGTTGTCGTCCGAGGCGCCGGGGGCGCAGGCCGACAGAACGAGCGCACCAGCGGCCACGAATGCGGCTGCGCCAGCAATACGCTGGATTTTCATGGTGGTTGTCCTCCATACGGGGGGCGGGACATTGCGCACCTACCAGGGTGTGCGATGCGAGGCGTGGCGGGTGTGTGCCGCTGGGTAGCGGGACAAAGTTTTTACCAAGCCAGATTCTGACGGGGTAAAGATTAGGTGATGCGGACGTTCAGAAAAACCGTTTTGTCCGCTTTCGGACGGCATTTGGGTCAGTTTGGCGCATTCTGCTCAATGGCCGGTTTACTAAATGTTCATTGACAGGCAAGGCCCCAATCAACCGCGGACAAAAACCCACTCACAGCGCGCCAGACCGACGCGAGGCGCCCGCAGGCTTGACAAAGGCCCGGCCCCTCACCTGAGGAACCGGGCCTTTACGTCAATCAGTGGCTATGAGATCAGGCAGCCTTCTCCCAGCCGATGTTCTCCGGGTGCCAGTTCAAGCCCTGGAATCCGTTGGTGTAGCCGTTGTTGTCGGCACCAAAGTTGGCCAGGCCAGCCTTGACAGCCAACATGAGGGGGCCGTTGTTGATGGGCACGGTGCCATACAAGGCCAGGGCCAACTTTTCGGCCTTGTTGAGCTGCTTGATGGCGTCGCCCATGTCTTCAATCTGGCCGGCCTTCTTGAACTCGGTGTCAATCTCCGGCTTGCCAATGTAGGTGAAGTTGGAGTCTGAAGAGGAGCAGTACAGTTGGCAGCCCGACGTCGAATAGCCGTAGGGGTCACCGGCAGCCCACCCCATGATGAGCATCTCATAGTTGCCGCCCAGCACGGTGTCGCTGAACTTGGACGGATCCTGGTTGTCCAGGTCAAGTTTGATGCCAGCAGCCTTAGTCATGGCCTGAAGAGCCTTAGCTTCAGCAGCGCGGATGGGGCCGTCCCCGAACCAGGTGTAGCGCACAGCAACCGGCTTGCCGTCCTTCTCGTAGTAGCCAGATGTGGCGTTGAGGGTGTAGCCGGCACCTTCGAGAGTCTTCTTAGCGTTAGCTGTCGAGTAGGCGGCGTCGGCAGGCATGTTGTTCTCGTAGCCGTCTTGGAAGGGGAACATGATTTCAGAACCCAGAGGGTCTTCATCCCAGCCCAAGCCCTGGAAGTCGATCTCGTTGATCTTCTCCAAGTCGATGGACTGGACAATGGCCTGGCGCACGGCAATGTCTTTGAGCGAGTCAGCCTGAGTGTTGAACTCCCAGACGCCCGTCGACGTTGCATAGTTGACGCGGATCTGCACATCCTGCATGGACTGGGCCGTTTTGAGGCGGTCAGCAGAAGCAACATCGGTCGCGTCGATTTCACCGTTTTGGAAGGCGTTGATGGAGGCTGAAGCGTCCATGGTCTTGAAGGTGATCTTGTCCAGCAGCGGCTTGTTGCCCCACCACTTGTCGTTGGGGACAAAGGTGGCCTGGGTGTCACTGAAGGAGTCCACCGTGAAGGGACCTGCACCCCACTCGTTGTGCGGCTGGTTGACCCACCCGCTCATGTAGGTGTCAACGTCCAGGGCTTTGGGGTGAATCAGGTTGATGAAGAGGGCCTGGTAGGGGAAGAAGGGGGTCTCAAAGGTGACCACAACTTCCTTGTCCGATGACCCCTTTTCCACCGACGCAACCACGTCGTAACCGTCAGTCATGGGCGGGTTGTAGCCGTCCGTCTTGCCGGACTGAGCCGTCACCGTGGCAGCAAAGGCCGTATAGTCGATGGGAGTGCCATCGTTGAAAGTGGCCTTGTCGTTGATGGTGTAGGTGACAACCAGCGGATCTTCACTGGTCACGTCCACCTTGTCCAGGTAGTCAGGGTTGGGGGTGGGGTTACCGGACACGTCCCAATCCCACAGTTGCGGCTGATACAACTGCCACATCCAGTTCATGTACACGGTGTTGCCGTCCGTGGACATCTGGTTCCAGTTGGGGCCAATCTCGGTGGTAGCCAGCGTCAACGTGCCGCCCTGTTTGAGGTTGTCGCGGCTTTGCGGGTTGTTGTAAGCCTGGCCTTTGACCGGCATGGCGTAGTTGGTGCCCATGGTGGCCGCGTCAAAGCCAGCCGGAGGCTGGGCTTCACCGCTGGACGCGTTGCTGCCGCCGCCGCACCCTGACAGGGCAAGCGCGACACCCGAGGCGAGCGCTACTGCCGCTCCCGTCGCCTTACGCATTGTTTTCATTGTTGTCCTCGCTTCCTTGCAGGGTTCCCCCGTCGTGTAACGGGAAATGACAGGCGACCACATGGTCGTCGCCGGTGAGGGTCGGCAGTTCGGTATCGCACCGCTGCTGCTGGCCTGCGGGCAAAACCGCCCGCGCTGGACACCGGGTAGCAAACCGGCACCCAGAAATCTGTGCGGCCGGGCTGGGCAGGTCACCGCGCAACACAATGCGGGTGCGGGTCCGTTCCAGGGCCGGGTCGGGAATAGGCACCGCGCTGAGCAGGGCCTGGGTGTAGGGGTGGCGGGGGTTGGTGAACACGTCCCGCGTGGCGCCCTTTTCCACCACCTGGCCCAAATACATGACGGCCGTGCGGGCGGAAATATGGCGGATAACGGACAGGTCGTGGGCGACAAACAGGAAGGCCACGCCGGTAGACCGTTGAATGTCCTCCAGTAGGTTGATGACGCCCGCCTGAATGGACACGTCCAAGGCAGACACCGGTTCATCAAGGACAATGAGTTGCGGGTTCGTGGCCAGTGCCCGGGCGATAGCGATACGTTGACGTTGCCCGCCCGAAAAATGCGCCGGGAACCTGTCCACGTGGTCAGGGTTGAGGCCCACCAGCCGCATGAGTTCGCCGATACGGTCGTTGATTTTCGCCTTGGACCAGCCGTGGACGGCCAGCGGTTCGGCCAGCACATCGTAGATGGGCATCCGGGGATCCAGGGAACTCATCGGGTCTTGGAAGACTATTTGCAGGTTCTTCCGCAAACCCATCCGCTGACTGCGGGTCAGGTCGGCCACGTTCTTGCCCAGCACCGTGATGGTTCCGCCCTGGGGCGGCAGCAGGCGCATGATGGCGTTGAGAGTGGTGGTCTTGCCCGACCCTGACTCCCCCACCAGGGCCACCGTCTCGCCTTGGCGAACGTTGAGGGTCACCCCATCGACGGCTTTGACCGTGCCGATGCGGCGTTTGAGCAGACCGCCTTTGAGTAGGGGGAAGTGCCGTTGCAGGTCGCGCACGTCCAGCACCGTTTCGCGCTGATCGCGGGGCACGTCCGCCAGCATGTCTTGCCGGGGGGCGTCCACCTGGTAGACGTCGTCAAAGGTGAGGCCTTGGTCGACAATCTCCTGACTGCGGATGCAGGCCACCTGCTGGCCATTGCGGTCACGGATGGTCTGCAGGTCTGGTTCGGCCTCACGGCAGGCGTCCACCACCATGGGGCAGCGGGGGGCGAAAGGACAGCCGGGCGGTAGATCAACCAGGGACGGCGGGTTGCCGTCGATAGGAACCAGGCGTTGACTGGATCGGTCAGGCCGGGGCACCGCCCCCAGCAAACCCATGGTGTAGGGCATGGCCGGGCGGGCAAAAAGATCATCGACGGGGGCTTTTTCGACGGGCCGTCCCGCATACATGACCAGCACGTCATCGGCGATACCAGCGACGACGCCTAAGTCGTGGGTAATCATGATGACGGCGGCGCGGGTTTCCCGCTGCGCCTTTTTCAGCACGTCCAACACTTGGGCCTGGATGGTGACGTCCAGGGCTGTGGTGGGTTCGTCGGCGATGATGACGTCCGGGT
>JAITCK010000058.1 GCA_031283115.1 Cellulomonadaceae bacterium
GTTCGGCAGGCATTGTGTCGCGCTAGGCCGGTTTTTAGTGGGCCAATGTCGGTGGTCACTATTAGGGTGGACACGTGAGCAACGAGATTGAGATTGGCCGCGGCAAACGCGGACGCCAGGCATACACCTTCGACGACATCGCCGTGGTGCCGTCGCGGCGCACCCGCGACCCGGAAGAAGTGTCAACAGCCTGGCAGATCGACGCCTACCAGTTCGAGTTGCCCATCATGGCAGCCCCCATGGATTCAGTGATGAGCCCCGCCACCGCCGTCGAGTTGGGCAGGCTAGGCGGCCTGGGCGTACTCGACCTGGAAGGTTTGTGGACCCGCTACGACAACCCTGAACCCTTACTCGCAGAAATCGCTGCCCTGCCAGAAGGCCAGGCCACAGCCCGAATGCAGCAGATTTACGCCGAACCAGTCAAACCGGAACTCATTGCCGCCCGCCTGCGAGAAATCCGTGACGCAGGCGTTGTCGTCGCCGGGGCGCTCAGCCCGCAACGCACGCAAGAACACTACGAAACTGTCATCGCGGCCGGAGTGGACCTGTTTGTCATCCGCGGCACCACCGTCTCGGCCGAACACGTGTCAAGCAAGCATGAGCCGCTCAACCTCAAACGTTTCATCTACGAACTCGACGTACCCGTCGTCGTTGGTGGCGCCTCCACCTACACGGCAGCCCTCCACCTCATGCGCACCGGCGCGGCAGGCGTACTGGTCGGCTTCGGTGGAGGCGCGGCAGCAACCACCCGGCAAGCCCTCGGCATCCACGCCCCCATGGCAACCGCCGTCGCCGACGTCACCGAAGCCCGCCGCGACTACCTGGACGAATCTGGTGGCCGCTACGTGCATGTCATCGCTGACGGCGGAGTAGGCCGGTCAGGCGACATCGTCAAAGCTGTCGCCATGGGCGCCGACGCCGTCATGCTGGGCTCTGCCCTGGCCCGCGCAGACCAGGCCCCTGGCGGCGGCTGGCATTGGGGCTCCGAAGCCCACCACCCGGAACTGCCGCGCGGCGAGCGCGTCCACGTGGGTGTCGCCGGGACGATGGAACACATCCTGTTCGGTCCCAGCCGCATCGCCGACGGCACCGTCAACCTGGTGGGAGCCCTACGCCGCGCCATGGCCACCACCGGCTACAGCGACCTCAAAGAGTTCCAGCGCGTCGAAGTGGTGGTCTCCCCCTACATTCCCCGCTGACATGCCCGGCAACAAAAACACCCAACCGGTGACGTTCACCGGAGTGGGCGTAGGTGGCGGCATGGTCATCGGGCCTGTCGCAAAGTCATACGATCGGCCGCGCGTACCCGTACACACGGACGTCAACGTCAGGCCCGACGGCGCCCCCCTCATCGAAGACCACCACGCCGACCCCGCCTCCATCGCCCCCGCCTTCGCTGCGGTAGCCGAAAGGATGCAAGCCAAGGCGGCGCTAGTGCGCATCGAAGAAGGGCTGACCCGCACCAGCGGCGGCGAACTGTGGCTGGTAGGCACCTCCACCGTGGCAGACATTCTCGCCGCCACGGCACAGATGGCCCGCGACCCTGTGCTCATCGCCGAAGCGGAACGTCGCGTGGCCGCAGGCGAAAGCCCCGCCGAAGCAGTCGACAGGGCGGTACAACACTTCGCCGACATTTTCACGGCCGCTGGGGGAGAACTCGCCGAACGAGTGATCGACCTGCATTCCGTGCGCGATCGTGTGGTCGCTCACCTCATGGGCCTGCCTGAACCGGGAACTCCCGTGCTCAGTCAACCGTCCGTGATAGTCGCCACCGACCTGTCCCCGGCAGACACTGCCGCCCTGGACACGTCCAAAGTGTTGGCCATCGTCACGTCCCATGGCGGCCCCACCGGACACACCGCCATCATCGCCGCCCAGTTGGGTATCCCCTGCGTGGTGCGGGCCAGCGGTGTCATGCAGGCCGTGGCCGACGGCGACCAGATATCTGTCGATGCCGCAACAGGCCGCGTGATCGTCCATCCCGGCTCTGACCTGCAACAAGAGGCGACCAGGCGCCAACTGATTCACGACGAACTCGCCCAAGACACTGCACCAGGGGCAACAGCCGACGGCGAAGCCGTGGTACTGCTCGCCAACATCGGCACCCCCGAAGATGCCGACAGGGTCGCCTTGACGGCAGCCGAAGGGGTGGGCCTCTTCCGTACCGAAGTGCTCTACCTGGACAAAGCCACCGTCCCGACCATGGACGAACAAGTCGCGGCATACGCGCATGTCTTTGCGGCCTTCGCTGACAGGGACTCGTCTGCGGAACGTCGTGTTATCCAGCCTGGCTGCGAATACGTGGGCCGCAAAGTGACTATCCGCACCCTCGACGCAGGCGCCGACAAGCCGCTGCCGTTCCTGCCTCAAACCTTCGAAGAAAACCCGGCACTAGGCGTGCGCGGCTTCCGCCTGGCCCGCCGTGAACCCGACCTACTCCGCACCCAACTGGCAGCCATCGCCCAAGCCGCCGCAAACGTCGGAGCGGAACCCTGGGTGATGGCACCTATGATCTCCACCCCTGACGAAGCCAAACAGTTCGCCGACTACTGCGCAGAAGCCGGGCTAGGGCGGGGGGCAAGTTTCCCGGCCCACATGCAGCAGCCGGGCCGCCTATGCCCGGCCATGGTGGGTGTCATGGTTGAGGTGCCTTCGGCTGCCCTGTGGGCTGAAGAAATCCTCGACCACGTCGACTTTGTGTCCATCGGCACTAATGACTTAGCCCAATACACGATGGCAGCCGACCGGCTCCGCGGAACCCTGGTCGACATGCTGGATCCCTTCGAGCCGCCCGTCCTTGAACTGGTGGCCAGGGTTGCCAAGGCTGGCGCACTCACCAAAAAGCCGTTGGGAGTGTGCGGCGAATCGGCTGGCGACCCCCTCATGGCCCTTGTGCTGGTGGGGCTCGGCATTGCGGGGCTGTCGATGGCTCCTGGCGCCATGCCAGCAGTACGGTATGCCCTGCGTCGCACCACTCTGGCCACCTGTCAAGACATGGCTAAGGCCGCTTTGGCGGCCCGTACAGCCCAGGCGGCGCGTGAAGCGGTGCGGGCGTTAGCTGACCCGGACATGATTGAAGCCCTCGCCCTGTGAGTGCGTGAGGTGCCAGCGAGGGTCGCTCAGGAGATTGCGGCTACTGACTGTTGGGCGATGGAGAGTTCTTCATTGGTGGGAACCACCATGACCAGGGGCCCCTGGTGGCCGTCGGGGGAGATGATGCGGGGTTCCTTAGAGCGGACGGCATTCTTCTCCGGGTCTACGGCCAAGCCAAGGAAGGCTAGGGCGTCGGCGACTTCTTGGCGGATGGGGGCAGAGTTTTCTCCCACGCCAGCGGTGAAGGTGAGCACGTCGATGCCGCCGAGCACGGCGGCATAAGCGCCCACGTA
>JAITCK010000078.1 GCA_031283115.1 Cellulomonadaceae bacterium
CGGTTCACTCACGTGCGAGCTTTCGACGGCACCCTGTGGCATGTGCGCAACGGTGAAGTGTTACGCGCCGGAAACCACACCCAACAATGGGCACGGTCTGTCGCCAAAGTGGAGGTGCCTGTCGGGTCGGATGTGGAGGCCGTGCGGGCAGCCCTCCACAAGGCCGTCGAGCGGGTGGTCAACAGTGAAGAACACTCCCCCAACCTGCTAGAAGATCCCACCGTGCGCGGCATTGACGCTCTGGGTGAGGGCACCTACACGTTCACGATGCACGCGCGCGTGCTCCCCGGCACCGACTACCCCATCAACCGGGCCTTGCTGGAATGCGCCCGCGAAGAACTCATAACCGCCGGGGTTTTGGGCGCCGCCCCCCTGGGGTAGCGAGGCCATACTCTTACGACCCTTACGACCGACCCTTACGACTCTTGCGGGGCAGCCAGCAGGGGTTCGAACTCTTTGCCGATGTCTTCGGCTTTGGGGCCAAGAATAACTTGTACCGTCTGGCCGGTGTGGACTACACCGTAGGCGCCAAGGTCGGTCAGGGCGGTCTCGTCAACCTTGTCAACGTCGACGACGCGCACGCGCAGGCGGGTGATGCAGGGCTGATATTCGGTGACGTTGTCGGCGCCGCCAAGGGCGTCGAGGATGTCCGATGCTTTGCTCATGTTTTCAGCCTATCCCCCGCCCGTTGTGCGCCGCTCACAGGCTCGCGGGGTGGCGCCGTCTGGCAGCATGGTCTCTTGTGATGTCACTTGATTTCGACGCGGCCACCGTCGACCCGTTAGACCGGCTGCTGGGCGTGCTCGATCTTGCTCCCGGCGATGTGGATCGCCGGGAGGAACTGCGCCACCGCATAGATTCGCTCTGGCATGGCACGTCAGTTCCGGCCCCCTCCGGCACCCGCATTTACGGAGGTCAAGTCCTTGCGCAGGCCTTGTTGGCGGCGGGGCGTACTGTCGCGGCAGACCGGCTGCCCCACTCCTTGCACGGCTATTTTTTGCGGCCAGGCACCACGGAACGTCCCGTCGATTTCGCGGTGGAACACCTGCATGATGGCCGATCCTTTTCAGCCCGCCGCGTTCACGCCGTGCAGAACGGTCAACCAATCTTGTCCATTTCTGCCTCTTTTCAAGAACATCAGCCCGGCTACAGCCACGCCTACCCCATGCCCGACAATGTCATGGCTCCCGCCTCTGCGACCAGCGCTTATGAGGCTCTCGCTGAGATTGAAGACCACCCGGAGGCCCGATGGTGGGCAGCCGATTCGGCCTTCGAACTGGCCCACACCAGCCACCCACTCTTCCTTGGCCCCGACCCTGAACGCAGCGACCGGCAACTGGTGTGGGTGCGGGCCCGCCACCATATCGACTCCGACGACATGCTGCTCCACCGGGCCCTGCTGGCTTTCGCCTGCGACCAACTCATGTTAGAGCCAGCCGTGCGGGCGGCCGGATATTCTTGGCTTGACCTGGGCGACAAGGTGAAGATCGCCAGCCTCGACCATGCCATGTGGTGGCATCACAACGCCCGCGTCGATGACTGGCTTCTTTTTGTTCAAGACGCCCCAGCCGCCCAGGGCGGCCGGGCTTTAGGCCAAGCCCGCGTGTACAGCCGCGACGGCCTGCTGGTCGCCAGCATCGCCCAAGAGGCCATGCTCCGGCTCCCCTGATCAAGCGCCGGAGGCGGCGAGAGCGGCGGCTTGTCGCGTTCGATCCAGGGCTGACAGTTCTTCGGCTAGGGGCTTGCGTACCACAATGTCGGCGACGTTGGTTACGGCGGCGCGCAAGCGTTTGCGGACGATGGCGGCCCGCCGGGTGGCACCGACGCCCGCGAAAATTCGGGATACGGCACTGACTAGCAGGGCCAGCACTACACCAAGCGCGACTAGCACTGTCGCCCAGGGCAGGTCAACGCCGTCGCCCAGCACTCCCCTACCCCCCAGCAGGCCGTGTTCTCCGCCCACCGTGAGCACGGGCATGGGCAGGGGCGGCAGTTGGAAGTAACTCATGGCGAAGGCCACGCCCAGCCAGAGCAGGCCAGCCACCAGCACGGCAAAGAGCAGCCATTGCAGCAGGTTGACCACCCGGTACCAGAGGGGGCGTTTGGTCGCGGCGATGGTGGTGCCGACGATGGCCTGGTCCAGGGCGTCAGACAGGCGGTCCGTAGATTCGGCGACATGCTGGCGGGCCGACAGTACCCAGGCGTCGGGGGCGCCACGGGTTGCCTCGTCCACGTAGCCGCGCACGGCCGTGGCTGCTGCGGCTTGGACGCCCGCGTTGGTGGGTGGCAGGGATGAGCGGATGAGGTCGTCTCGGCCCGGTTCGGCAGGCACCTTTTTCAGGCCGATACGGTGGAGGGGGTCGGGGCGCAGGGATCCCAGCCAGCGGGTGACCGGCCAGCCCGTTGTGGCGCGGGCGTCGTAGAGGGCTGAGCGTCGCATGGCCTCCACCACGGTCGACACCCCGGCCGCGTTCTGAAAGGCATCTACCAGGGAAGTTTTCGCCTTGTCGAGGGCTTTGGGGTTGGGTTGGCTGCCGGTACTGGCGACGATGCGGGCAGCAACATCACGCACGTCAGCAGTGAGCCGGGCTGTGGCAGCCTCCCGTTTCTGGGCGGCCGCCGTGAGAAGGGACCGCAACTCGTCGATGCCTTGGCCGCTGCGGGTTGAGGTGGAGACCACGCGGGCGCTGGTCAGGCCGTCGGCGGCAACCAGGCGGGCTAAGTCGGCGCGCATAGCCTCTCCGTCTTTGACCGACAGGCGATCCACCTGGTTGAGGACGATGACGGTGACGCCTTCCCGGCCTGCCAGGGGTCGCAGGTAGCGTTCGTGAAGGGCGGCGTCCGCATACTTTTGCGGGTCAACCACCCAGACCAGCAGGTCAGCCCGGGCTACCAGCCGTTCGGCCCTGTAGCGGTGCTCGATGACAACGGAGTCGTGGTCGGGCAGGTCAAGAAGGATAAGCCCGGACGGGTCGCCGTTGTCTGTCCCCTTACGGCGCTTTGGTTTCGCCGCGTCCAACGGTTCAGGGGTTGTCGTGATGTGGTGACGGCTGGGTATGTCCAGCCAGTCCAGCAGGGGGTCAGCCCCTTCCCCCCAGACAGCAGCGACAGCGTGGGACGTGGTAGGCCGGGTGACCCCGGGGGTGGCAATGGTGGCGCCAGTCAGGGCGTTGATGAGGCTGGACTTACCTGACCCTGTCGACCCTGCCAGGGCCACCACCGTGCAATCGGGGCTGAGACCCCCACGCTCCGTCGCGCGGGCGACAACAGCCCGGGCCTCATCGGTGAGGGCCTGGTTGAGGCGTCCGTCCGACGTGTCGAGGGCTGCCGTGAGCGCGTCAAGGCGGGCTGCCAGGGTGACGGGGGCGGCCATTACTTGCCGCCTTTGCGGTGGAAGAGGCGGGAGAAGAAGCCCGGTTTTTTGGTTGGGGCTTCGTGCACGTCGCCAATACTGCCGTCCCTGCCTGTGCTTGTGTCGTCGGTTTGACCGCTGTCGCTCCCCTGCCC
>JAITCK010000121.1 GCA_031283115.1 Cellulomonadaceae bacterium
TCCAAAACCTGGACCGCCTGGTTCGCCAGCCACATCGCCCCCAGCGACCACACCTACGTCCAGCACCTGCTGACCACCTACAAGCCGGACAGTGACGACGCGGCACGCACGCCGTTGAAGATCACCGAAGGCTCCGTAGGCGACATCGTGACAGTCGACGGCGTCAACTGGACGCTCGTTTCCGGCGGCAAAGACTACCTCTCCGCCAAGAACGGCCTGGACGACTACAACAACGGCATCTGCCTGTTGTCCTCCCCCTCCAAGGCAACCGGAACGGAAAAATCCGCAACCTGCACGCAAGGCAAACTGTCCCAATCCATCAGCAGTTGGCTGGGCACTAAAGGTTTCATGTTTGTCCCCTTCACCGGCTCCCCCAACCCTGCCCCCTCGGCAACCATGAACGCCAAGTGGTGGCCCACAGTCGGTTCCGTTGTCACCCTGCGGGTCAAGGCCAGCGAATACAACACTGGTGAAGTCAAGGGCGCCGAATGGCTCTACATTGACGTTACCCGCGTAGCAGGCGGCAGTGACGCCAACCCCATGCTCAACTGGTTGAAATACACACAAAGCACCTCTGAATCCGTCTACTTCTTCGCAGCCACCTACACCTGGGAAGAAACCCTGACCATTCCCGCCGCCCCCCCTGCTGCCCCGCCAGCACCCCAGCCTCCCATCGAGGTTGGCGGCGGCCAACCCATCCCCGGTGAAGAAGAAGGCGAAGAGCCGCTCGACCCCGGCGACGTGGGCAGCACCGTCCCCGTTGACGAAACCGGCAACACCGTCGTCATTGAGAAAACCACCATCGTCAACAACACTGTGACCAAAGAAATCCCGGCCCTGGCCATCACTGGCGGCCCCGCCCCCAAGTTGGCCCTGACCGGCGAAGCCCCCAAGTTGGCTCTCACTGGTATTGACGGTTCGGTTGTCTTCGCTGCGATCATGCTTCTCGGCACCGGCTGCGCCCTCGTTGCCAGCACCCGCCGCGAACAGGAAGTTACCGCCTAACCACCACCCCTCACCCCACCGATCCCCGCGCCTCCTCCCGCCTTGGAGACGCGGGGATCGGTGCGTGACGTGTGGCCTCTGCGCCGGTAACCACCCCCGTCCGATAAGGTGGGGCACCGTGAGCGATGTGACTGCTGGCCTACCGCAAGCAACCAACCCCCTCCAGGGAAGTCTGCCCGCCCTGCAGGCAGACTACGCAGCCCTCTGTGCGCGCGGGCTGGCACTCGACCTCACCCGCGGAAAACCCGCAGCAGACCAACTGGCCCTCAGCGAACCCCTGCTCAGCCTGCCCGGCAGCGGCATCGACCTAGACGACGCGGGCACGGACGTGCGCAACTACGGCGGAGGCGACGGCCTGCCTGGGCTGCGCCGCATCTTCGCCCCCCTCTACGGCGTGCCCGTCGACCAGTTCCTGGCCCTGGGCAACGCCTCCCTCCACGTCATGCACGACGTCATCACCTTCGCCCTACTCCACGGCCTGCCCGACTCACCCCAACCCTGGGCCCGCGAAGAAACCCTCAAGTTCATCTGCCCTGTACCCGGCTACGACCGCCACCACTCCATCTGCCAGGCCTACGGCATCGACATGATCCCCGTGCCCATGCAGGCCGACGGCCCCGACGCAGCCGCTATCGCCGCCCTGGTCGCATCCGACCCGGCCATCAAAGGCATGTGGCTGGTGCCCACCTACTCCAACCCGTCAGGCGCCGTTGTCACCGACGATGTAGCCCAGGCCCTGGTGTCCATGCCTACGGCAGCCCCCGACTTCCGCATCTTCTGGGACAACGCCTACGCCATCCACCACCTGACCGACGTAGAAACCCCCTCAGCCGACGCCCTAGCCTTGGCCGCAGCAGCAGGAAACCCCGACCGGGTGCTCATGTTCGCCTCCACCTCCAAAGTGAGTTTCGCCGGGTCAGGTATCGCCTTCTTCGCGTCATCGCCAGCCAACATCGACTGGCTGCGGGCCCGCCGCAGCGTGCAAACCATCGGCCCCGACAAAATCAACCACCTGCGCCACGCCCTCTTCTTCCGCGACAGCGACGGCGTGCGCACCCACATGCGGGCCCACGCCGCCATACTCGCCCCCAAGTTCGCTGCCGTGCAACGCATCCTGACAGCCCGCCTGGGCGCCCTACGCGACGCCGGGCTAGTCACCTGGACAAACCCCCAAGGCGGCTACTTTGTCTCCCTCAACGTCATGCCAGGCACGGCAGCCCGCGTGATCGCCCTGGCCAAACAGGCAGGCGTGGCCCTCACCCCCGCCGGAGCCACCTGGCCCCTGGGCGTCGACCCGCGCGACGAAAACATCCGCCTAGCCCCCTCCATGCCCCCTCTAGCGGACGTCGAAGAGGCCATGGAAGCCGTCGCCCTCTGCGTGCAACTCGCCGCAGCCGAGGTCACGTACCGTCAGCCAAGCAACTCGCGTTGACGCATCGCCCTTTGGGCTTCACGGTTGTCCTGCTTCTCACGCAGGGTTTGACGTTTGTCGTATTCCTTTTTACCGCGGGCCAAAGCGATCTCTACTTTGGCCCTCCCGTCAAGGAAATACAGGGCTAAAGGAATGATGGTTTGGCCTTTGGCCTGCACCTTCATGGCCAGTCGGTCGATTTCTTCCCGGTGAAGCAGCAGTTTGCGTTTGCGGCGGGGGGCATGGTTGTTCCAGGTGCCTTGGAAATATTCGGGAATGTGTACGCCCTCCAGCCAGGCTTCGCCCCGGTCAACCAGCACGAACCCGTCAGCCAGGGAGGCGCGGCCCATGCGGAGGGCTTTGACTTCGGTGCCGGACAGGACAATGCCAGCCTCGAACACGTCTTCGATAACGTAGTCGTGGCGGGCTTTCTTGTTGTTGGCGACAATCTGGCGCACCGGCCCGGAGGCTGCCGCCTTCTTTTTCGGTTTGGTGGTGTGCCCGGCCCACGCCTCGGCCACCTGTACCGTCCCACCTTTAGCCATTGTTCGCCCTCTCCTGGCACGCTGAATCAGCAGTCAAGGATACGCGATGGGGGCAGGTTAGCCGAGCCAGCCCATCGGGTTTTGGGTGGAGCCGTTGACGTAAACCTCAAAGTGGAGGTGGCAGGCAGTAGACACGCCGCCGGTGGCGCCGGAGTAGCCCACCAGTTGTCCGCGGCTCACGTAGGCGCCCCTGCCAACCACGTAGCGGGTGAAGTGCATGTAGCGGGTCATCACGTTGCGGCCCTGGTAACTGCCGTGGTCGATCATGATGTTGTTTCCGGCGCTGTACTGGTATTGGGCCAGCACCACGATGCCGCTTTGGGCTGCGTAGATGGGGGTGCCGCAGGGGGCTCGGAAGTCGGTTCCAGCGTGCAGGCGCGTGTAACCCAGCACCGGGTGGAAACGCATCCCGTAACTGCTGGTGACATGCGGGTTGGAGACGGGCCAGGTGAGGAAGCGTCCGTGAGATGCGGGCGGGGCGGGGGCGGGGTTGCTGCCGCCGCCCGATGACGTGCCGCTCTTCTTTTTTGCGGCCTCCTCTGCGGCCCGTTTTTGCGCGATAATACGGTCGCGTTCGGCTTGTTGGGCAGCCAACTGTTTGACCTGACCGGCAAAGCGGGCTTCGTCTTCTTGAGTTTTTTTCAACTCGTCGAGCGTGAGTTCGCGCTCTTCTTCAATGTCGGCTTTGAGTTGGGTTTTTTGCGCGATAAGCCGGTCCACTTCGGCTTTACGTTCTTGGGCCCGGCGTTGCGCCGCCTGGGTGGCGACGACGTTGTCATCGGCGGCTTTTTTGAGTTGCGCGATGGTTTCACGGATGGCTTCGAGCCGTACCGCCTGGTTGCGCAGGGTGGCTTGAGCGTCTTGCATGGCGGCCAGGGCGCGGGACTGTGACCTTGTGGCCGACGATTGGACGGCAGTAGCGCGAACGAACTCGCTGGCATCTTGCGCACCCGTGACCACGCCCAGCGTGGAGGGGCCGCCTGACCCGCGCACTGCTTCACGGGCCATGCGCACTATTTGTTGGCGGGCGGCAGCCACATGAACTTCTTGGGTTTCCGCCTGGTCGGTGATGCGGGTTTCTTCTGCCTGCGCGTCGGTCAGGCGTTCGGCCAGTACGGCGGCTTCCCGCTGGGCTGCTTCCACGTCGGCGACGGCTTGGGCGAGTTCTGCCTCAGCGAGAGGCAGGCGGGCTTCAACCGTGTTGAGGTCGAGGGTGGCCTGTTTGAGGCGGGCACTGGCGTCGGCAAGTTTTTTGTCGAGTTTTCTCCGTTCGGCGGCTTTGGCGCGGGCGTTGGCTTCCGCAGCGGCCTTCTGCTTGTCCAGGTCGGTGGAGAAGGTTCTGAGTTTGGCGTTGAAGTCGTCAATATCGCTGGCGGTAGCGGGCCTAGCCCCGCCCACGCCCAAGGCGCCCGCAAGCAGGGCGGCGAGGGCAGCGCAGGCCAGGCGGCGGGCTGTCCGATGAACTGTCCGATGGTGCTGGGGCCGGGCATGCACCGTCGTCGCAACTGACGGCACTGAAACTGCCAGCGTCGAAACTTCCGACACTGCTGGTTCTGTCGCCGCTGCTGCCCGTGCCGCCTGCGTCACGGTCGCACCCATCGTCACCTCACCCATCGTCGTCACACCCTCGTGTACCTGGCCAGCGTGACCACAGAACTGACCACGGCCAAAGCCAATGCAACCCCCATCAGCAGGGGGGCGACAGCCAGCACGTCAGACGTGCCCACATAGGACAGCCAATCCACCGACCCGGCCAGCCAGTCGGTCACCAGGTAGCGCACACCCAGCCAGAGTCCGCCCACGGCCAGCATCGACCCGACCACAGCGGCGATAGACCCTTCCAGCAGGAAGGGCAGTTGGATAAAGGAGTTGGAAGCCCCCACCAGCCGCATAATGCCGGTTTCTCGCCGCCGCGATACCGCCGACAGGCGAATAGTGGTGGCGATCAGCAAAGAGGCGCAAACGAGCATGACGGCGGCCAGGCCAGCAGCCAGCAGGGAGGCCCGGCCAAGCGCCAGGAAGAGGGGCTGGAAGATGCCGCGCTGGTCATCCACCAGTTCCACACCCTGCCTGCCGGTGAGCACGTCAGAAACCAGTTCGAAGTTTTCCGGGTCGGTCAGTTTGAGGCGCAGAGAAGCCTGCATGTCATCGGCAGTCAGGTCAGTGCCCTTGTATTTGCCGTCAGGGTGTTGGGCCAGAAAAGCCGTGTAAGCGTCATCCTTCGATTCGACGTAGACGGCACTCACCTTGCCCGCCAACTCGGTGTCAATCACCTGACGTAGGGCTTCCACCTGGGCGCCCGTGGCCTCACCTGCCGCGCAGGTCGGCTCCAAGGATCCGTTGGGGCACAAGAACACTGACACTTCAACCAGGTCATACCATTCGCCTTTAAGGGTGGTCACCTGCCGTTGTAGCAGGGCGGCAGCCCCCACAAAAGCCAGCGACACAAAGGTCACCAAAATAATGGACGTGACCATAGTGAGGTTGCGGCGCAGGCCACTGAACACTTCGGCAAGCACAAACTGGAAACGCATAACAGTCAGCCCTCCGTTCCAGGCTCTTCGGCGACAGCCGCAAGTTCTGGCGACCACGGGTTGGCTTGCGGTTTCGCCCAGCCGTGCTGTTCAGCAAACCGTAACTCGCTTTGCCGCCGCGACCGCAAACCCGCAATAACGGGAGGTTGCCGCAGGTCAGTCAGGTTATTGTCCGACGGCCCATCGGCAGGGCTGGCGACCTGGTTGTTGAGCACAGCGCCCACCGGAAGCAGGTCATCCGCTGTTTCCCGGGCGAGGCCTGCGGTAGCCAGGTCAGAGACATCGGCGTCCGGGTTCAACATGTAGCCGCCAGCCAACTCATCGCGGGCAATATGGCCGTCATCCAGTTCCACCACCCGCTTGCGCATTTCGTTGACGATGCTGCTGTCGTGCGTGGCCATCACCACGGTAGTTCCCGTCGAACTGATGCGGTTGAGCAGCCGCATAATGCCCAAAGACGTGGTGGGATCCAGGTTTCCGGTCGGTTCGTCAGCCAGTAAAAGTGCAGGCCGGTTGACCACAGCGCGGGCGATAGCCACCCGCTGCTGCTCACCGCCAGACAACTCGTGGGGGCGACGTTTGGCCTTACCCTCCAAGCCCACCAGTTCCAAAACCTCGGGAACTCGGGTGGCGATGGCGTGACGCTTAGCGCCGATCACCTGCAAAGCGAAGGCCACATTTTCGTAGACCGTTTTGTTGGGCAGCAGGCGGAAGTCTTGAAAAACCATGCCGATAGTGCGGCGCAGGTGGGGCACCTTCCACGTGTTGAGGCGAGACAGGTCACGCCCCGCCACAAAAACCGTCCCCGACGTGGGGCGTTCCTCACGCAAGACCAGGCGCAAAAAGGTCGACTTGCCTGAACCGGACGCGCCAACAAGAAAAACAAACTCTCCACGTTCGATGTCAACGCTCACCTGGTCAAGCGCAGGCCGAGCACCGCGCAAGTACATCTTAGAGACATTCTCGAAACGGATCACACCCCGATGTTTCCACCAGCACCAGTTGCGACCTGGGCAGACACGCCGCAAGCCCCCAACCCGTGACCCGAGTCACTACCTCAACGACGATGAGGTGACATCACGCAAGCCACCTGACGGAAACGGGGCGGAGGGTAAGGGTTTTCGAACTCGACCGCAGCATTGCACAGGCGATCCGAAAAATGCGTCCCTGCGACCTCGGCTGGAAAACGTGCTATTCGCCTGCGTCCTGGCTGCGACGCCAGCGGATGCCCGCCTCGATGAAGTCGTCAATGGCGCCGTCAAAGACAGCGGCCGGGTTGCCGGACTCATGCTCGGTGCGCAAGTCTTTGACCATCTGGTAGGGCTGCAACACGTAACTGCGCATTTGGTCGCCCCAGGATGCTTTGATGTCACCGGCCAGTTCCTTCTTTTTGGCGGCTTCTTCGGCGCGACGGGCCAAAAGCAGGCGGGATTGAAGCACACGCAGGGCGGCGGCCCGGTTTTGGATTTGGGATTTTTCGTTCTGCATGGACACGACAATGCCGGTGGGAATGTGGGTCATGCGCACGGCAGAGTCGGTGGTGTTGACGGATTGTCCACCCGGCCCGGAACTGCGGAACACGTCCACTTTGATTTCCGATTCGGGAATCTCAATGGAGTCGGTTTGCTCGATGAGAGGCACCACTTCGACGGCGGCGAAGGAGGTTTGCCGGCGGCCCTGGTTGTCGAAGGGGGAAATACGCACTAGCCGGTGGGTGCCCGCCTCGACGGACAGGTTACCGAAAGCGTAGGGGGCGTTGACCTCGAAGGTTGCCGATTTGAGGCCTGCTTCTTCGGCGTAAGAGGTGTCCATGACCTTGGTGGGGTAGCCATGACGTTCGGCCCAGCGCAGGTACATGCGCAGCAGCATTTCGGCGAAGTCGGCGGCGTCGACGCCTCCAGCGCCCGAGCGAATGGTGACCACGGCTTCACGGGAGTCGTATTCGCCATTGAGGAGGGTGCGCACTTCGAGGGCATCCAAGTCGCTGCGGATGGAGGCGACCTCTGACTCGGCTTCAGTCAGAGAATCGTCGTCGCCCATTTCTTCACCGAGTTCAACAAGGGTTTCTGCGTCGTCGATGCGGGCACCTAAGTCTTTGACCCGGTTGAGTTCCGCTTGGGCCGCCGACAGGGCAGAAGTGACTTTTTGCGCGGCTTCCGGGTCATCCCACAGGTCAGGGGCAGAAGCCTGGTCTGACAGGGTGGCGATCTTGACTTTCAACACTTCAGGGTCGCTGACTGCTTCGATGGAGGCGAGGGTGGAGCGCAGGGCCCGGAACTCTGCCGGGAAGTCGATGGTCACGGCCCCAGGGTACAGTGCCCGCCTTATTCGGCGTCAACCTCTTCGCTGTTGCCGTCGCCAGTGTCTGCGCCTTCTTCGACGGGGGAAACAAAGAGTTCAGGCGGGGGGTCGCCTGCAGCGATGCGAGCCCAGATGGGGGCGGCAGCAGACGTCCACACCACCCGGTTAGGGTCGCGGGGAGCCGTAGCGATGGGCAGCTGCGTGAAGATGAGGTTTTCGGGGTTGATGTCGCGCAGGCTGAAGGCCAGGCCTGCCAGGGCGGCAGGGCTGGACAGGTCCGGGTTGACGGACAGGGCTGCCAGCGACCGCTGCACCACGCGGTAAAGGGAGGGCACGTTGGTGACCAGGTTTTGGTCGAGCACTTCACGCATGGCTGCGTCCACAAAGAACTGTTGGCGTTCAATGCGGGCCAGGTCGCTGCCCATTTCTAGGCCCATGCCACGGCCACCACGGGCCCGCAAAAAGTTGATGGACTGCCATCCGTCCAGGGTTTGCTCCCCAGCGGGCAGGTCAAGGATGACGTGGCGGTTGCCGCGCACGGCCTCGGGCAGGTCCACGTTGACGCCACCCAGGGCGTCTACTACGTCGATGATGCCGTTCATTTGGATGATGGCGTGGTCGGTGATGCGCAGGCCGGTCAAGGATTCGACGGTGCGGATGGTGCAGGCCGCAGCAGAGGTTTTGTCGCGGCCTGGGCCGCCGCCTCGCTGGAAGGCGTCGTTGAACATGGCGTTTCGGACGGCAGGCGCTACAGACCCGTCAGTGCGGGGGCAGGCAGGAATGTTCACGAGGGAGTCGCGGGGAATGGACACGACTTCTACCCAGGATCGGTCGGCGGCGATGTACACCACCATGGTGGTGTCGGCGTGGAACTCTTCACCACCGCCAAACATGTCACCGTTGGTGCCGCCCCGGTAGTCGGTGCCCATCACCAGCATGGTCACGGCCCGGCCCGCGTAAGGGTCGGTGGGGTCTACCGGTTCGGGGATCTCGGGGCGGTCGTCGCCAAGTAGTTCATCCACGTCGGACACGGTGATGGCTGCGCTCATGTCTGCGTAGGCTGCGGCCACGCCTGCGCCAGTAAAGGCGATGACGGCGGTGGTGACGATGCCGATGGTGCGGGCGACGGCGCGCGGAAGCCGTCGGGCATGCCTGGCGTGCAGGCCGCGTCGATGGCGCGCGGAAGCCGTAGTGGTGACAGACATGGCGTCTACCGTAACGGCGCCGCAGGAGGCTGCAGGGCGATGAGGCGCCCAGAGACCGCAATTGTTGCGCGCTCAGTAGTGATTTTGGGCATAGTGATGTGGGGCGTAGCGCAGGCGCACCGGCTTCATAGTGCCCATGCCTTGAATCTCCGCTTCGGGCAGTTCATCGAGGGTGTACCGGCCGGTGGCTTCCAGCAGGCTGGCCGTGTGCGGGTCTACGGTGACCTCATCAGGTTGAGAGAGTTCAGCCAGGCGGGAGGCCAGGTTGACGCCGGGGCCAAACATGTCACCAAAGCGGGTGAGCACCCGGCACCACACCATGGACACGCGCACCGGCTGAATCTCACCGGGCACAGCCACTCGCAGGGCAACCTCGGCACCTACTTCCACGCTGTCGGCGGCGAAGAAGACGGCGTCGCCCACCATTTTGATGACGCGACCGCCAGCCTCGGTGACAGCGTCTCGCACACGGGTTTCGAAGCTTTGCATGTAACGGGCCAACTGGTCGGTGGACATGGACCGGGTGGATTCGGTGAAGCCCACAATGTCGGCGAAGCCGACGGCCCGGCGTAGAGGCAGGTGGCGAGTCTTGTCGACGTCGTCGCTACTTTCGGCCACTTCCACGGTGAGGCGGCGGGTGACGGCGGCCAGTTGTCGTTTCCAGGCGTGGTCGAGTTGCCGGGTGAGGGTGTCCATGAGGTGGGGCATCTCATCGACAACAGCCAGGCGGGCGTCCAAGTCATCAAGGGATCGCAGGTGGCCAATATGGTCCACCATGGCTTCAACCTGCCAGGTGGCCAGGCGTTCAGCCATGTGGCCTAGGCCGCGCACAAAGTTGCGGGTGACTGTCTCGTTGAAGTGTTCCGAAGCCGACAGGGCGAGGAGTTCATGCAGGGCACCCAGGTCGGCGTCGGTGTACATGCGTTCGTTGGGGTCACGGTTGGGGATGCCAATCCAGCGCCAATAGTCTTGGACATCTTCAATGGACAGGCCCGACTTTTGAGCCAGGTCAGTCAAGGACCAGACTTTGGGGCCACCCAGCACGGCAGAGTCCATGTGTTCGGCGGCGTCACGGAACTCTTGCACCGCATCGGCGCGCACCGCACTGACCGGAGCGGCATGAGAATTTCGCGCGTCACCCATGGACGGCTGCGCACTGCGCTCGAGTGTTGATGTGGTGCTGGTCACGGTGTGATATAAGCCGCATATAACGCCTTATGTCGAATCCTGTGTCGTCAGATGGTTCTTATTGCGCCAGCCGGAGGTGGTGCACGTCCCCGGCTGCCACATAGTGCAACGCGGTGCGCCCCGCACCATCATCGGAAGCGACGATGAGGGCGCCATCGTCCCCGATACCCCGCGCCCGGCCTGTCAGGCTGCCGCCGTCAGCAGCCAAGTCAACGCGAACCTCCTGGCCGATGGTGGAACACAGGGCCGCATAGTCATCCAGAAGACTGTCGGGTGCCCCGCTGCTTTCCCACTGCCCGATGACGGCCTGAAGTTCAGTGAGCAGAGCGATAAGAATGTCTGTGCGGTTCAGGCTGCTGGCGTCCGCGAGCGCCAGGGAGGTGGCCGTGGGTACGGGGAGTTGGTCTGCGGTTTGTGACACGTTGACGCCGATACCGACGACGACGCCGACGCCCGGCACTACTTGGGCGAGGATGCCGCAGAGTTTGCGCCAGTGGCCTAGACCCTCCACGGGGGTGTCGGCGGGCAGGAGCACGTCGTTGGGCCATTTGAGGCGGGCATCAACGCCCGACACCTGGGCCAGCGCCCGGCAACTGGCGATGCCTGCCAGCAGGGAAACCCAACCCAGGGCGAGGGGCGGAACATCGGGGGCCAGCAGGGCAGAGGCGGTGATAGCGGCCCCTGGCGGGGTCTCCCAAGTGCGCCCGGCCCGGCCCTGACCTGCCGTCTGATGTTCAGCCACAAGAGCCGCTGGAGGGTTGCACCGCAGGCCAGTACCGGCCTGCCGGGCCAGGGCGGCATTGGTTGACGGGCATTGGGCAACAACGGTGACATCCCAGCCCGTGAGGGCAGCGGCGAGGCGGGCGGCGTCAAGAGGGTCAGCGATATCGGCGGACTCAGCGGCAGTGGCAAGTTCAGCAGCCGTGGCGGGTTCAGCGGCGTCAAGAGGGGCAAACGACATGCCCCCATTGTGGAGTCTGTACAAAAGGGGCGCCCGCTCAGCGTCGGCCTACGCAGCGATTTTGGCGGATATGCACGGCTAGGCTCATATGCTGTGACCACTGCAACCAAACTTGCCGACCTCGACGCCCGCCAGGCCGCGATAGCCGCCGCCGAAGCCACCGCCCAAGCCAAGCAGGCCAAACGGGGCAAAACGTCGGCCCGCGACCGCATCGCCGCCCTACTCGACGAAGGCTCCTTTGTGGAACTCGACGCCCTGGCCGCCCACCGGTCCACCCGGTTTGGCTTGGAGGCCAAACGGGTTGCCGGCGACGGCGTGGTCACCGGCTACGGCACCATCGACGGGCGCCAAGTCTGCGTGTTCAGCCAAGACTTCACCGTTTTTGGCGGATCCCTGGGTGAAGTTCACGGGCAGAAAATCGCTAAAGTCCAAGATTTGGCCTTGCGCACGGGCGTGCCCATCATCGGGATTTCTGACGGCGGTGGCGCCCGCATCCAAGAAGGCGTGGCCGCCCTGACCCAGTTCGCGGAAATGTTCCGCCGCAACGTGGCCGCCTCCGGTGTTATCCCACAAATCTCTCTCATCCTGGGGCCGTCCGCAGGCGGGGCCGTCTACTCCCCCGCCCTCACCGACTTTATTGTCATGGCCGACGGCACCTCCAACATGTTCATCACCGGGCCCGACGTCATCCGGTCGGTGACCGGCGAAGACGTGGACTTTGAGACCCTGGGCGGCGCCCGCACCCACAACACCACCTCCGGTGTAGCCCACTACATGGGCAGCGACGAGGCAGACGCCATCGACTATGTGCGCCACCTGGTCAGCTACCTGCCGCAAAACAACCTGTCCGACCCTCCCGCCTTGCCGCCCGAATTTGAGGCGGCCCTCGACGTCACCGCCGACGATGAGGCCCT
>JAITCK010000150.1 GCA_031283115.1 Cellulomonadaceae bacterium
CCACGCCGCCGAACTCCTCGAAACCTCTAAGGTGTAATCCCATGCATGTGTTCGCTTGGCTCCGCCGTCACCCGCGCACCACGGGTGACGTGACGCCTGGAGCCCTGACCGGTATCGCCCGCGTGGGCAAACGCACCAAAGACCTCACCAAACGCCTACAACCCGGTGACATTGCCGTCATCGACCACGCCGACATTGACCGGGTAGCCGCTGACGCCCTCGTGGCAGCCGGGCCTATGGCCGTGCTCAACGCTGCCGCCTCCACCACGGGCCGCTACCCCAACGCAGGGCCGTCCATCCTGGTTGACGCCGGAATCGTGCTGGTGGACAACCTAGGCCCCGTCATCATGGACCTGCCCGATGGAGCCCAACTGTCCATCGAACTGCCTGGTGTTGGCGCTGGCGGCGCTTCCGACCACGGAGGCCGCGTCTTTCGCGTCACTCCCGGCAGCGCCGTGCCAGTGGCCGACGGCACCCATCAGACGCCCGCAACCATCGACACCGCCCAAGACGCTGCCCGCGAAAGCCTGGGTGATGAGATTGTCAGTTTCGCCAACAACACGATGACCTACCTCCAGCAGGAAAAAGACCTCCTACTCAATGGTGTGGGCGTGCCCGCCGTGCGCACCGACTTTGACGGCCGCCACGTGCTCATTGTGGTGCGCGGCTACCATTACCGTGAAGACCTGGCCATGCTGCGGCCCTACATCACCGAAAACCGGCCCATCCTTATCGGGGTTGACGGGGGGGCAGACGCCATCCTTGATGCTGGACTGCACGTGGACATGATTGTTGGCGACATGGATTCTGTCTCCGATGCCGCGCTAACATCGGGCGCTGAAGTGGTAGTTCACGCCTACCGCAGCGGCGACGCCCCAGGAGCCCAGCGTGTGCGTGACCTGGGCGTAGACCCGGTGATCTTCCCGGCCACCGGCACGTCGGAAGACATTGCCATGCTTTTAGCTGACGACAAGGGCGCCGAACTTATTGTGGCCGTTGGCACGCATGTCACCCTGGTGGAGTTCCTTGACAAGGGGCGGGCCGGGATGGCCTCGACCTTCCTCACCCGCCTGAGAGTGGGCTCTAAACTGGTGGACGCCAAGGGCGTATCGCAGTTGTATCGCACCCGCATCTCCAGCCTGCAACTGGGCCTGCTGTCGGCGGCAGGCATTGCCGCCCTCATCGCCGCCCTGTGGGCTACCGATGTGGGGCAGGCATTCTTTGGACTTCTTGGCGCCCGTATTGACGGACTCACCTCATGGATTGGTGGATTGTTCTGATGGTTGACTTCCGATACCACCTGGTTTCGCTCATCTCAGTTTTCCTTGCCCTGGCCATCGGCATCATCTTGGGTGCTGGCCCCCTGCAAGGCACGCTGGGCAACCAGCTCACCGAACAGGTGGAGTCGCTGCGCACCGAACGTAACGAGGCGCGCAGCCAGTTGAGCGACGCCCAAGCGGCTGCTGCGCCCCAACTCGGGTTCATCGACGGCGTAGGCGACCAGATTATTGCCGACACGTTGACCGGTCGTCGCGTTGCCGTGATCTCCCTGGCCCACGTGAGTGCCGACAACCGGTCTGCCGTGATCGGTCGCCTGGAAACAGCCGGGGCCAGCATCGACACCCGCCTGACGGTGACAAGCCTGTGGACAGACGACGGCTCTGCTAGCCTGCGCGACAGCACTGCCGCCGGGCTGCGCGACCAGTTGACCAGCCTGGTGGACGCCGATGCGGGAACCAACTACATTCTCGCCGCCGCCCTCACCACCGTGTTGGCAGGTCAGGGGGATGCAGGCGCTATCGCCCACACCCTTCTTGATGCCGGCCTCATCACCGTGGACGGGGCTTTGGGTGAGGGGGCTGAGGCTGTGGTCTTCCTGGCTGACCTGACAGCCGATACGACACCTGCCACTGAGACTGCCAGCGACACGGATGACGACGATGCGGATGCTGACGCTGGCGCGGCCACTGCATCGCCGTCGCCTGACGCAGAGGCGACCCCTAGCCACAGCAACGACAGCCTGGTTGCCATCATCGAAAAGACAGTGACTGTCCTCCCCACCGTTATTGCGGGTTCAACCCCCGTCAGCGGCGACCTTTTCAGTGACGTTCTGGGCACCGCCCCTATCACCACTGTGGCCAGTACCGTGGCAGGCGTTGACACGATGATGGGGCAGGTCATCGTCCCGCTGGCTGTGGCCGAACTGTTGACGGGCGCCGCCCCAGAAGGGTCTGCCACCCCGGGAGGCCGTTACGGCATTGACGGGTCAACTGTCACGATGCCGTCGCTGGCCGCCTTACGGGCCGCCCCTGCCGCTGACGGTGTTGGTGGCGGTGACGACGCCGTTGAGGATGGAACGGCTGGGGCGGAGAACGGGGACAACCACTGATGCCTGCGCCAGGGAAGTTTGTTGCCGCCGCTGCCATTGCGGCCGCCGTGACGGCAGGGTCGCGGGCCTGGCTCCGCGACCAGCCGCCCGGTGGGGCTGACCGGTGGACGCGCACCAACCATCGCGGCGAACCCATCTCCCTGCTGGAAGGGCCAGCCGTGGCTGCCGGGCTTGCTGCCGGGGCTGCCGTGACAGGTGGACGGGGCGGGGTTGCCGCTGTCATCGCCACCACAGGGGCGGGAACTTTCGGCATCATCGACGACCTGGAAGAAGACACTAGCGGGCAGCGGTCTAAAGGCCTGCGCGGGCACCTGGGGGCCTTACGTCAAGGACAGTTGACGACGGGTGCCCTGAAAATCCTTGGCATTGGCGGTGCGGCATTTGTTGCAGCCGTCGTTGGCACCCGCAGGCAGGCCGACGCACCTACTGGCCGTTACATCGGCGACATCGTCATCAATAGTGCCCTCATCGCTGGCACCGCCAACCTGGTCAACCTGCTTGACCTGCGTCCAGGGCGGGCCCTCAAAGCCGCCGGGATCCTTGCCCTGCTGCCTGCCCAGGGCGGCTGCGCTGCCCGTGGAGCCGTGGTCGGTGCTGGGGCTGCCGCCTGGCCTGGCGACCTGGCTGAGCGGGACATGCTGGGCGATGGGGGAGCCAACGCCCTGGGTGCCCTGCTGGGAACCCGCTTAGCCTTGGGCCTGCCCAGACCGTTGCGGGTTGTTGCCCTGGCCGGAGTTGTCGGCCTGACGTTGGCCAGCGAAAAGGTGAGTTTTTCTCGAGTCATTGACGAAACCCCCTGGCTGAAGGCTGTCGATGACATCGGGCGTAGACCCACCGAAAACTCGGAGCGTAAACCTGCTGAAAGCGTGGAGCGTGGGCCCGTCGAAGGTCAGCAATGAGCGACGACAGCATGTCGCCGACACCCCAACCCGACCCGTCAGCGGCGGCGCAGCCCGGCGAACCGTCCAAGCCCTTGGTGCGCGCGCAAACCGTGGCTGGTGCTGCCCTGCTCATCACCGCCGTTACTTTGGCCAGCCGGATTGTCGGGTTTGGGCGCTGGCTGGCTCAGGCGCAGTTCCTGGGTACGGGCGGTATCGACGCCCCCTACAACTCGGCCAACATTTTGCCCAACCTGCTTTTTGAGGTGGCTGCTGGTGGAGCCTTAGCGGGGGCTGTGGTGCCGTTGGTTTCAGGCCCGCTCAGCCGGGCGTTGGCAGGGAGGATGGACGTGGCTGCTGCCCGAGACCAGGCTTCCCGGTCAGCGTCGGCGCTGGTGGGATGGGCTATGGCCATTCTTGTGCCGTTGGGGGCGCTGACTGCTCTTTTTGCGGGGCCCATCGCGGGAGCCCTCGATTTGGGTGACCCGACGCTCACCGAGACTGCCACCGTGTTTTTGCGGGTTTTTGCCCTGCAAATCCCCATGTATGGGGTGGCTGTGGTGCTGGGCGGGGTTTTGCAAGCCCACAAACGCTTCTTTTGGCCTGCCTTTGCCCCGCTGGTTTCGTCCATTGTTGTCATCGTCGTTTACGCCGTTTTTGCGACGATGGCCCAGGGGCGTCAAGGTGACGTTGCTGCTTTGAGTGGGGCGGCGGTGGCCTGGCTGGCTTGGGGGACAACCGTGGGTGTGGCCTTTTTGGCTATTCCCTTGCTTGTTCCGACGCGCCGCACCGGCTTGCGGATCCGGCCCACTTTGCGGTTTCCGGCGGGGGAGGGGAGCAGGGCTGCCCGTCTGGCCTTTGCCGGTATTGGGGCGCTGGTGGCCCAACAGTTGAGCGTTTTTGTCATCATGCGCACCGCCAACTCTCTGGCCGGGCCGGGCGCCTGGACTGTCTACCTTTACGTCCAGCAGGTTTACCTGCTGCCCTATGCGGTGTGGGCTTTTCCGATCGCTACCAGCGCTTTCCCGCATTTCACCGCCCATGCGGCTGCCGGGCGTCTCGATGACTTGCGGGCCCTAGTGGCCAG
>JAITCK010000170.1 GCA_031283115.1 Cellulomonadaceae bacterium
GTTCGACGTAGCATGTTCATGGTTCCTCGTTTCGCACAGGTTTTCTGGTCAGTGGGTTTCGGTGAGGCCTACTAGGCGGGCGGTGTCTGCGGTGATGATGTCCGTGTAGAGGAAGGCGTCACCTTCCATGCCTTCCATGTTGTTGGTGGATCCGAACAGGGGGGCGTCATTGACGGACACCACGGCGTAGTGGGCTCCGTCAACGGAGATCACTTGCCCGATGTCCAGTTCGAGGATGGCGTCGCCGCCGCAGTAGGAGTGCACGGCCCAGAAGGGTTCACCGGTGTCGAGCCAAATGTCGGTGAAACTTGTGAGTCCTCCACTGCAAGCGTCGACGGCGGCGTCGCTGCCAGCGTTGGTTACTGTTGTCGTCCAGATGACGCCGTCAGGCGGGCCAGCCTCGCCGCCACTGCCTGCGGGGGTGACTCGCAGGGCGGACACGTATCCACCGTTGTTGGCGATGCGGTACCAGTGGGCTAACTGCGCGTCGACAACTACTGCATCTCCCGTAAGAAGAATATCGACTATCGCAAAGGTGGCTCCTGGCCCGGAATACACTTCGGCGGATACTGTTGCGGTGACTGTCAGGGGTTCTATGTCTACTCGGTGGGTGAAGAACTCTGCTTTCTGGTTTTCGATGACTTGTTCGTTGAGTGTTTCCAGGGGGAAGAGCACGGTGGACGTGTCGAGGAGTTCTTTGGGGGGTTGCGTGCTGTCGGCACCGTGCGATGGGCCGTCGCCTGTCGCTGTGCAGGCGGCCAGGGTCAGAACACAGGTCAGAAGCGCACCGATCATCACGGCTGGTCGAACCGTTTTCATTGTGGACTCCTTACGGGCTGTGTTGCTGATGCGGATACTGCTGGTTGTGCAGACTTTTAGACTTTGTCGATGGATACGGCACGCATTTTGTTGCCGGTTCTGTAGCAGGTTTGCAACACGGCAACTCCGCGCATCCCGTCCAATGCTCTGATGTCGTCGTGTTTTTGGACGTCTCTGGCGTCGACAACAACAAAGTCGCCAACGCCTTGAATATGTACCCGGTCGCCTATTTTCAGGGACAGGATGGGTTCACCTTGGCAGTGCACGTGGATGGGGTAATAGTCTTTGCCCAGGGCTCTGGAAATGTCGGGACTGTAGGTGACTCCGCCTTGGCAGGCGTCGATGGCTGCTTGAGAGTCGACGTTGGCTACATAGGTTTGCCAGGCGTATTTCGATGATTCTTCTTGGGTGGGCGGGGCGATGGGGCTCATTCCTGAGGCGCCCGACCGGTCGGCGCAATACTTTTCGGCGATGAAGGTTCCGTCAGTGAGGCGGTAGAAGCCGTTGCCGTTGCCGTTGACTTCGATTTCACTTCCGCGGGGCACTACCCGGACGATTTCGTATTCGGTGCCAGGTCCACGCCTGATGTTGACGTCGACGGTGGTGACCATCTTTTTGCTGGCGAACTCGGCAATGTTCATGGCGGCAGCCTGGCTGCTGGACTGGTTCGCGTAGCGGGCTTCGATGGATTCTTGTTCGGCACGCTGCCTGTTTTTGGCGTCGTTGAGGGCACGCTGTTTGGCGTCTTCGAGGGTTTTGTCGGCGGCTTCTGCCGCTTGCTCAGCGCTGGCCAGGTTTTGTTCTAGCGTGTCAAGGTTTCCGCCTGTTCCACCTTGTTGTTCGATGGCTTGTTGGGCTGCTTGGACGGCGGCATCCGCTTTCTTTCTGGCCAGGATGCGCGCTTCGAGTGCTTCTTCTGCGAGCCGGGCGTGGGTGGCTTCCCACCGTTCGTATTCTCGGAAAACGGCCAACTTTCTGGTGGCTTCTTCTGAGGCGGCTTGGCGCCGTTCTAGTTCTTCTTTTGACAGTCTGGCGTGGTCTTGTTCCCAGGCGACGTAACTGTTGCCGTTGTGTTCGACGGGGGCAGCGCCGCCTGTACCTGTGGTGAGCAGGTTGACGGTGGTGGTGTTGGTCAGGGCGTAGTGGGCACTCACACCGACAATGGTGAGGGCGCCGGTGAGGGCTGCGATGGTGAAGGCAGCACAGATTTTCGCCGGTGCGACGTGTACTGCAAACCGCTTTCTCATGACACCCCCCCCCGCCGTTGCGGAGGTAACTCGACGCCGAGTTTTCACCTGTGCCGGTCGCGGCCTCGTCTGAGGGTTGAGTCTTGACGGTGCCGTGAACGTCACAATGTGATGTACAGCACCAGCCTACGCCGGTTTGAGCGCGCCGGAGCGGGGGAAAGTTACGATTGCGTTACGAACGGGGTGTGGGGCTTCGTAGGAAACTCACGTGTGCCAGGGGGGGGGAGCGTGCGTGTTCCTAATCCATCGCGCAGGGCGTGAGGGCGGGCGGGTTTTTGTATTCGCTTGGCTTGTAGTCAGTTCCGCCCGTGTGACGGTCAATAAACCGCTGCCACGATCCGTCTTCCACCATCTCGGTGAGGGCTTCGTTGACGGCTACACACACATCATGGCTGCCTTTGGGCAGGCCGATGCCCCACTGGTCTTCTGACAACTGCACGCCCAGCAGCCGAACCTGGCCGAAGAGTTCATCGGTGGCTGCCAGTCCGGCCAAAATGAAGTCGTCCGTGGAGGTTGCGTCGGCGGTGCCGTCAACAACGTGACGGGCACATTCAAGGTAGTTGCGTTCTTCGATGATGGTCACCTTGTCGCCCAACAGGTCTTTGAGGCGGGTGGTGTTGGCTGACAGGGGCGGCTCGCAGGCGATTTTCCCGGCCAGACCTTCCGGGCCGGTGATGGTGGTGTTGTCGGCCCGCACCATAATGTCTTGCCCCACGGTGAGGTAGGGGCCAGCGAAGTCGATCTGCCCGCGCCGTTCGTCGGTGATGGTGTACGACGCAACCACCATGTCTACTTCATCGTTGAGCAGCAGGGTTTCCCGGTCGCCGGTGGAGGCCCGCACCCATTCGATGTCGTAGGGGCTGTAACCCAGTTTCCAGGCAATGTAGGCGGCCACGTCGACGTCAAAGCCGGTAGGCGTTTTGTCTCCGTCCATGAGGCCGATGCCGGGCTGGTTGTATTTGATGCCTACGCGCAGGGTTTGGCCTGCGGTTTCATCGGTGTCAGGCGGCCCGTTATGAGCCGCAGAGCAGCCTGCCACCATCAGCAGGGCTGCTGTTGCTGCCACCATCCGGCGGGCAGTTCGGGCGGCTGTGTGCAGGTGAGTCAGTGTCATCGGGTACCCCTTGCTGTCAGCCCTACGAGGCGGGCTTTTCCGTGTGCCAGGTCGCAGGTGTGCACAATGGCGTCTGCGGTGATGCCGTCGAGCAGTTCGGTGCTGCCGAAGAGTTCGTAATTGTCAATCCAGGCCACGGTGTAGGTGGCGTCATCGATCATGATGTGTTCGCCCACTTCAAGTTCCAAAATGAGGTCGCCACCGCAGATGGAGTGCATGGCGTAGTAGGGAATACCCAAGTCTTTTTCAATGGCGGTGAACCGGGTGAGGCCGCTACTGCAAGCGTCCACCTCCGCAGAACCACCCTCATTGGTGACGGTGGCCGCCCAGACAACATCGCTGGGCAGGGGGTGGTCGGCGTCGCTCAGGGTGAAGCCGTTGATGTAGCCGCTGCCGTCGGCCATGCGATACCAACTGCCTACCGTGCCGTCTACACGCACGGTGTCACCGGGAATGAAAATGTCGATGGTTTCGTAGTCTTTACCGGGCCCGGCACGCAGGGCTGTGGGTTCGGTGACGGGCAGGAACTTTGGGCTAAAGGTTTCCAGGTTGTCCAGGTAGAGCAGGCGTTTGGAGTTGTAGGCGTCGCGGGTCATCTGGTGTTTGGGGAAAAGCACAGAGGACGTGTTGACCAGCGGAGGTTCGGCACCATCGTCTGCAGGGGTTCCGTGATGGGCGTCTTCAAGGCTGTGACCTGCCGATTCGGCAGCCTCTGGGCCGGTCAAGGCGAGGGCGGGGCTGCTGCCTTCAGCCTGGGCGGCATGGGTGGTGTCCCCGCTGCTGCATCCGGCCACGGTCAAGGCCAGTGCGGCAACGGCTGCCAGCGCTAAACCGGCCAACCGTTGCGGTGGTGCAATGGTGGTGAGCGCCTTCATCATGTTCTCCCTGTGCTGGGTGGTTGTCGCCGGATAGTTCGTGTGGGTGTTATGCAGGGTCGAGGGCGACAACACGCATTTTGTCGCCGGTGGTGTAGCAGGTTTGCAGCAGCGTGGTGCCTGGCATTCCTTTGAGTGCGGAGGCGCCGTCGCCACGGGTCACGTCACGTGAGCCAACCACAACAAAGGCGCCCACGCCGTCGATAAACACTTTGTCACCGTTTTTCAAGGACAAGATGGGCAGGCCGTGACAGTTGTTGTGGATGGGGTAGTAGGCCTTGCCAGCGTACTTGGACACTTCGGGGCTGTAGGTGAGGCCGCCTGTGCAGGCGTCCACGGCGGCTTGGCTGTCCACGTTGGCGACATAGGTTTGCCAGGCGTACTTGGACCTTTCAGGTTGCGGGGCCGGGCCGGATGCCCCCTGGTTTGTTCCTGGGTCGGCTAGACCTTGTTCGGAGGCGAAGGTGTTGTCGGTGAGCCGGTAGAAGCCGTGACCTTTGGCGTTGACCTGCACTTGGGTGCCAGGTTGCAGTTCGCCTACTTTGTCGTAGGAGGTTCCCGGGCCGTTGCGCACGTTGAGTCCTTGAGTGACCGTCATCGTTTTGGTGGGGAACTCTTCTAGCGACAGGGTGTCGGCTTGGGCGGAGTTGCGTTGGTCTTGCTGCGTGGCGATGGCTGCCGCGCGGGCGCCCTGCTTGTTTTGCACTTCGGCTTTGGCCTGGTTTTTAGCCTGTTCTACCAGGAGTTTTGCTTGGTCTTCGAGGGCGGTTGCGTCTTTGAGGGCTTGAGGGTCGGTGGCCGCTTCGACTGCCTTGTGGGCCTTGTCTAGCAGGTCGATGCGGCGGCTGAGTTCGTCGATGGCTTCGTCGGTGCGTTGGGCTTCCCAGCGGGTGTACTCGCTGAGCAGGTCGAGTTGGCGGCGTTTTCCTTGGTCTTCGTCGACGCGGCGGCGCAGTTCTTCTTCACCCAGGGTGGCTTGACGTTGTTCCCAACTTTTGTAGTCGTCGCTGGTGTCGCGGCTGGCTGATGGGTCAGGGAGGACGATTTCACCGGGCAGCGACTCGTTCAACTTTGGCTCCCACGGCAGTAGGGGTGCTGCGGCGCTACTGAACAGGGAGGCTTTTCCTGCCGATGCGATCCCGCCGATGCCAAGTGAACCAGGCTGCATCACGGCGGGTGTTGCAGTGGTCAGTGACAGGCTGGCAAACAGTGCTGCGGCGCGTAACAGTGTGGGCGTCATCGCCTCACTCGCCTCCTTTCAGAACCTCTTTTCTGCGAGAGTAAAGCCCGCCTCCGTTCGATGCCATAGGGCGCGCGTCACCGTTATCGTTCCGTGCTGTGACGTGAGGGAATCTGCCAGTTTTGACGCATCTGTATCGTTTTCCGTGGCGTCACATGTCGCTGGTAGCGGCTCTGCGGGTTACTTGTCGCTGGTCGCCTGCTGCTTGTTGCCGCTTGTTACCGCCGCTAGTCGTGGGTGGCGAGGGTGAGCAGGCGGGCCGCTAGGTCTTCTCCACCCTGGGGGTCGCGGGTGATCACTAAAATGGTGTCGTCGCCAGCAATGCAGCCCATCACGCCGGGGAAGGCAGAGTTATCGAAGGCTTGGGCCAGGAAGTTTGCGGCCCCCGGCGGGGTACGCAACACCACTAGGTTGCCAGATGCTTCAGCCGACACCAGCAGGTCTGTGCACAGGCGGGCCAGGCGGGCCGTCACGTAACCTTCATTTTGGGCTGCCAGCACGGTGCGGTCTGGCCCCTCCCCCGGCACCGCGTAGACGAGGGCACCGTTGGCGGTGCGCACCTTTTCGGCCCGCAACTCCACCAGATCACGCGAGAGGGTGGCCTGGGTGACTGTCAGGCCGTCGTCGGCTAGTAGGCGGGCCAACTCTGACTGTGAATGGACTTCCCCGCGCCGCACCAGGGCGAGAATCCGCGACTGCCGGGCCGCCTTGGTCACCGGGGCGCTCATCTCGCCGCTCATCGCTGCTCCAAAACCCAGGTGAGCAGGGCTTTTTGTGCGTGGAGGCGGTTTTCTGCCTCATCGAACACCACTGATTGTGGCCCGTCGATCACGTCGGCGGTGATTTCTTTGCCCCGGTAGGCGGGCAGGCAGTGCAGCACGATGGCGTCCGGCTTGGCGTGGGCCAGCAGGTCAGCATCCAGCCGGAAGGGGATAAAGGGTTTCTCGCGCTCAGCGGCCTGGGCCTCATCGCCCATGGACACCCAGGTGTCTGTGGCTACCACGTCTGCCCCGGCCACGGCGACAGCCGGGTTGTCGGACACCAGCACGCTGCCGCCCGTGGTCGCTGCAATAGCGGCAGCCTTCTCAACGATGACCAGGTCGGGCTGGTAGGTGGAGGGGGCGGCGATGCGCACATGCAGGCCGGCGGTGGCCCCGCCCAGCAGGTAGCTGGCGGCCATATTGTTGGCGCCGTCGCCCACATAGGTGAGCACCTGGCCGGGCAGGGCGTTGACGCCGCCACGATGTTGGGCGATGGTGAGCAGGTCGGCCAGGATTTGGCAGGGGTGGAAGCCGTCTGTCAGGGCGTTGACCACGGGCACGGTGGATACGCGGGCCATTTCTTCAATGCGGTCGTCCCCGAAGGTGCGCCAAATGATGGCCGATACCATGGACGTCAGCACGCGGGTGGTGTCAGCAATGGATTCCCGCTTGCCGATTTGGGCCAGGTTCCCGTCCACGATCATGGGGAAGCCGCCCAGCTCGGCGATCCCTGTCGCAAAGGACACTTGGGTGCGCAGGGTGGGTTTGTCGGTGATGAAGGCTGCCGCCCGCGGGCCGCTGAGCGGCTGGCGCAGGTGCCGGTCTTCACGGAAGGCCATAGCCAGGCCCAACACCTCCCGCTGCTCGGCAGGGGTCAGGTCGTCGTCGCGCAGAAAGTGGCGCAGAGTCATGGTGTCGGCTCCTGGGTGGGTGCGGGAAGGGTCAGGGTGGCAAAGAAGGCGGCTGCTTTTTTGGCTTGCCGCTTGGTCACGATGAGGGGCGGGGCTAGGCGGACGGCGTCGGGGGCGACGGCGTTGACGATGAAGCCGCTGGCTAGGGCCTGGTCAACGACGGATGCGGCTACGGGCTGGGTCAATTGGACGGCCAGGAGCAGGCCCTCACCGCGCACGGAGTCAATGAGGGGGTTTGCGGCCTTCTCGATGCTGGTGCGCAGGTAGTGGCCGACGGTCACGGCATTTTTCATCAGTTGACGCCGGTCGATGGCGGCTAGGACGGCCAGCCCCGATGCGGCTGCGACCGGGTTACCGCCAAAGGTGGTTCCGTGCTGGCCGCGGCCCAGCAGACAGGCCGCCTGGGGGCCGAAGGCGATGACGGCCCCGATGGGAAAGCCGCCGCCTAAGCCTTTAGCCAGGGTCATGGCGTCGGGCTGGATGCCTTGGCCTAGGTGGTCCAGTTGGTGGGCGAACCAGGCGCCGGTGCGGCCTACACCTGTTTGGACTTCATCGAGGACTAGTAGGGCACCCGCCTGGGTGGTGAGGTGGCGGGCTAGGGCCAGGTAGCCAGGGGGGAGGGGCCGCACCCCGGCTTCGCCTTGGATGGGCTCAACAAAAAGGGCGGCGACGGGGCCACGCGCGGCCACGGCCTGCGAACTGAAGGCTTCGGTCAAAGCGGCTAGGGGGTCATCAGTGGAGGCGACGGGCACAAATTCGACGCCTCCGGGTAGGGGTTCGAAGGGATCCCGGTAGGCGGCCTTGTGGGTGAGGGCCAGCGCCCCCATGCTGCGGCCGTGGAAGGAGTTTTCTAGGGCCAGCACGCGCGTGCGGTGGCCGCTGTCCTGGGTGGCTGGGCTGGCGGCTAGGCCGTGGGGGTTGATGCGGCGGGCCATTTTGAAGGCGGCCTCGTTGGCTTCCGTGCCAGAGTTGGTGAAGAAGACTCGGGAGCCGGCTGGGGCTTTGGCGAGTTCGAGGAGTTTTTCGGCCAGGTTGATTTGCGGCTGGCTGGCAAAAAAGTTGGAGATGTGGCCCAGGGTCATCCATTGGACACTCATGGCCGAGTGAAGGTCGGCGTCGGCGTGGCCTAGGGCGTTGACGGCGATGCCGCCCAGCAGGTCAAGGTATTTTTTCCCGTTGGCATCCCACACGTAGCAGCCGCGCCCGCGCACCAGTACTCGCTGGGGCGGGCCGAAGGTGTCCATGACCACCTGGGTGTACTTGTCTGTCCACTGGTCTTGCTTGCTGCGGGCGTCACCGCTCACTCCAGGCAGGCCAGAGCGGCCAGTCACTTTGTTGCGCCGCCCAAAAAGAAGCATATGTATGACTATACACACCCCTGCATAAACACGCGCCCCGCTGCTCAACCGGAGAAACTGCCATAGGGTGAGTGCGTGCGCGCACCTTTAGCCTTCGCGGCTGCCGCCCTGCTGGCTGTCACGCTGGCAGGGTGCGGTTCATCGTCCGCACCCAACGCCGAGACGCCGCCCCCCACTGCCGCGCCCACCGCCAGCGCCCACGCATCAGACGGCACCACCACCTACCCGCTCACGCTGACCAACTGCGGCCTTGACGTCACCTTTGACAGTCCCCCGCAGCGGGTGGTCACCATCAAATCGTCAACGGCAGAAATGATGCTGGCCTTGGGCTTGGGTGACCGTATCGTGGGGGCGGCTGCCTTGGACGGGCCGGTACCGGCCTGGCTTGACCCGGCAGGCACCGCTGTCGACACCCCCCTCAGTGACGGGGTTCCCGGCCAAGAAGCCACCCTGGCTCTCCATCCTGACCTCATATATGCGGGCTGGGAATCTAACCTCACCGCTGACGGTGCAGGCGACCGGGAGGCCCTGCACGCCCTGAGCATCAACACTTACGTATCTCCGCCGGCCTGCCGCACGCCCGGCACCCAGCCCGCCCCCTTGACTTTTGACGACGTGTTCGCTGACATTTTGCAGATCAGCCACATTTTCGACGCCGATGATGCCGCCTTGGCTTTGGTCAATAGCCAGCGGGCCACCCTGGACGGCCTGACCCCTGACCCGCGCGGCCTGACTGCCCTCTGGTGGTCTTCCGCTAAGGACACCCCCTACGTGGGGGCGGGCGCGGGGGCGCCGCAGATGATGATGGAGGCTGCCGGGTTCACCAACATTGCCGCTGGTATCAACGACACCTGGACGTCGATGTCGTGGGAGCAGGTGATCGCCGACAACCCGGACATCATCATTGTCGTTGATGCCGCCTGGAATACGGCCGCTTCCAAGATCGACTATCTGACCCAGCATCCGGCCCTCAGCCAACTGCCTGCCGTGCGTGACCAGCGCTTTATCATCGTCCCCTTCCCTGCTACTGAGGCGGGTGTGCGGAATGTCAGCGCTGTTGAGTCCCTTGTCGCCCAGGCTGCCGCCCTCCCATGAGTAGCCGCCGCGCCGCCGCCGTCATCATTAGCGCTGCCCTTGTGCTGCTGGCTTCCATTGTTGTTGCGGTGACGATTGGCCCGGCTGATGTGAGCGCGGCAGACGTGTGGGCTTCTTTGGCTCACCATCTTGGCCTGCCTGATGCTCTGCCGGGTGCTGCGGGCAGCCGACCACTTGACCCGCTGGTTGATGCGATGGTGTGGCAGTTGCGCCTGCCGCGGGTGCTCACTGCCGCTGCTGTGGGCGGCGGCTTGGCCGTGTGTGGCGTGGTGATGCAGGCTCTCACCCGCAATCCTCTGGCTGACCCCTACCTGTTGGGGCTGTCGTCTGGTGCGTCGTTGGGTGCGGCTGCCGTGCTGGTGTTGGGGGTTGTGGTGTTGCTGCCGTTGGCTGCTTTTGCGGGGGCTGCGGCTGCTTTGGTGGCGACCCTGGCTTTGGCTGCGGCGGCTGGTGGGCGGGCGGCGTCGGGCAGTGGTGTGGGCTTGTCGCCGGGGCGCGCCGTGTTGGCGGGCTTGGCGGTGGGGCAGTTGGCTGCTGCGGGCACGTCGTTCGTTATTTTTTGGTCGGCCCAGGGCGACCAGTATCGGCAGATTTTGTCGTGGTTGATGGGGTCGGTGGCGGGGTCTACGTGGGCGTCGGTGGCGGTGGCTGGGATTGCAGCCTTGCTGGGGGCTGCGGCCCTTTCTTTGACCGGTTCCTTGCTTGACGCTTTTGCTTTTGGTGACACGGCGGCGGCGGCCTTGGGTGTCAACGTGGCCCGGGTTCGATGGGTGTTGCTGGTGGTGGTGGCCCTGCTGACGGGCGCGCTGGTGTCGCAGTCCGGGTCGATTGGTTTTGTTGGCCTGGTGTTGCCTCACCCCGTGCGTCT
>JAITCK010000235.1 GCA_031283115.1 Cellulomonadaceae bacterium
CGACGATGCCGCCGACCTCCTCCACGAAATGCCGCAAGACCAGGCCACCCGCCTGCTGGGCCTCATGGAATCCGACGAAGCTGACGACATCCGCCAACTGCTCAGTTACGACGAAAACACGGCTGGCGGCCTGATGACCACCCTGCCGGTGATTTTGGGGCCGGAAACCTCCATCGGCACAGCTCTGGCCCACATTCGCCAACAAGACCTCCCCCCCGCCCTGGCCTCTGTCGTCTTCGTGTGCAGGCCGCCACTGGAAACCCCGACCGGCCGCCTGCTGGGGGTCGCCCACTTCCAACGGCTGCTGCGCCACCCCCCGCATGAGGCCATCGGACTTGTCTTGGAGACTGACTCGCCGTCGCTGGAAGCCGATGCCTCCCTGGCCCGCGTCACTCGCACCTTCGCCGCCTACGACCTGCTCGCCCTGCCCGTCGTCGACGACGACCGCCGCCTGCTGGGAGCCGTGTCTGTTGACGATGTGCTCGACCATATTCTTCCCGAAGACTGGCGCGAATCCCACGACGAAGTTCTTGATGAGGACGTGCTCGACGAGGACACCGACAACGCGAATGCGGGAGGCGACGTGATGTCTGACGCAGCCGCTGCTGTCGCGTCCGGCGCGGCGGACGACGCGGCGACCGGCGAAAACGTCACCGTCGGCGGCATCGCAGACGACGCCGGGGAGGTGTCCCGTGGCTGAACGGCTCGACACCCCTAAAGAGGCGAAACGGCAGTGGTGGTTCAGCCGCCGCACCAGTGACGGCGACACGGCCGGTCGCGTGTCGGAGGCTATCGCCCGCTGGTTGGGCACCCCCCGCTTTCTCATCTGGCTCACCCTCTTTTGCATTATTTGGCTGGCCTGGAACTCCCTCATGCCGCCCAGCCTGCGCTTCGACAGCGCCACCTACGGCTTTACCGTGCTCACCTTGGCCCTCAGCCTGCAAGCCTCCTATGCTGCCCCCCTCATTCTGCTGGCCCAAAATCGGCAGGATGACCGCGACCGGGTCGCCCTGGAACAAGACCGCCAGCAGGCCGAACGCAACCTGGCTGACACCGAATATCTGGCCCGCGAAATCGCCGCCCTCCGCCTAGCCCTGTCCGAGGTAGCCACCCGCGACTTTGTCCGGTCTGAGATGCGCAACCTCCTCGAAGACATGGCCGAACAGCAGATGGCGCTCCGTGAGGCTCAACAAGCCGCCGAACCTGCGGGTGACGCCGCCAGCGATTCCCTACACTCCGGGGCGTGACTTCTACAGAAACACTGCAGCCGCGTACCAACCCCTTCGCGCAGGCTGACTCCCGCACCCGTGTCTACGCGGTGGCCTCCGGCAAGGGCGGGGTGGGCAAGTCGTCAGTGACTGCCAACCTGGCGGTGGCCCTCGCCCAGCAGGGGCTGGCCGTGGGCGTGGTGGACGCCGACATTTACGGCTTCTCTATCCCCCGAATGTTGGGCGTTGCCGACAAGCCGGTTCGGGTGGACGACCACCTGGAGCCGCCTGCCTCGCCGCTGGTTTCTGCTGGTTCTGCTGGCGACGGCACTCAAGGTGGCGACGGCACTCACGGCGGCGCTGCGACTACTGGAAGCCTCAAAGTCATGTCTATTGGCATGTTTGTCCCGCCTGGTACCGCCGTGGCCTGGCGCGGCCCCAAACTCCACCGGGCTATCGAGCAGTTCCTCACCGACGTGGAGTGGGGTCAACTTGACGTGCTCCTCCTCGACCTGCCGCCCGGCACCGGCGATGTCGCCCTGTCGGTGGCGCAACTGCTGCCCAACAGTGAACTGCTCATCGTCACCACCCCCCAGGCCGCCGCTGCCGAGGTGGCGGAACGCGCCGGGTCTATCGCCGCGCAAACCAATCAGGGCGTAGTGGGCGTCGTTGAAAACATGTCCTGGCTGGTGCAGGCTGACGGGTCGCGGCTGGCCGTGTTTGGGTCAGGGGGCGGCGCCCTCGTGGCCGACCGGCTCACCGACGTCATGCATGCCCGCGTCCCCCTGCTCGGCCACATTCCCTTGGATCCGGCTGTCCGCCAGGGTGGCGACGATGGCGTGCCTGTCATCATTGGCGCCCCCAACTCCCCTGCCGCCCAGGTTTTCCGAGACATTGCCGCCCACCTGGCCAGCCACAAGCGCAGCCTGGCCGGACAGCGACTGTCGGTCACCCCCATCCGCCACTAAAATCGCAGCAGCAAATCCGACGCCGCCGCTGTCGCTCCTACCCCTGCCACTGTTTCGTCCCCGCCCCGCCCTCACCACTGTTGCAAGGAAGTGTGCCGTGAGCCTGACCTTTGTTTCTTGGAATGTTGACTCCCTCAACGCCGCCCTGACCGGTACCTCCGACCGGGCTATCCTGTCTCAGGCCGTCCTCGACAACTTGGCCGCCCTAGCGCCGGACATCATCGCCATTCAGGAGACCAAACTCAGCGCCGCCGGGCCGACAAAGGCCCACATCACCGGCCTTGGCGCCCTTTTCCCCGACTATGACCTGGCTTGGCGGTCGTCGGGTGAACCGGCCCGTAAAGGCTATGCGGGCACCATGCTTTTGTGGAAAAAGTCTCTGCCAGCCCCGATCATCAGCCAGCCTCACATTGGCGCGCCGCCACCCATGGATTCTGAGGGCCGCATCATCACCGCCGAGTTCCCCGGCTTCTATTTCACCACCGTGTACACCCCCAACGCTGGCGACGGTCTGACCCGCCTGCCCGACCGAGGCCGCTGGGATGATGCCTACCGGGCCTACCTGGCCCACCTGGACGCCCATAAACCCGTGGTGGCCTGTGGTGACTACAACGTCGCTTACGCCGAAATCGACCTGGCCAACCCGGCCTCCAACCACCAGTCTCCCGGCTTCACCGACCAAGAGCGGGACAAGTTTGGGTTGTTGTTGGGGGCAGGATTCACCGACACCTTCCGCCACCTCCACGGCGATGTGACCGGCCGCTACACCTGGTACGCCCAGCGGGTTCGCACCTCAAAAATCAACAACTCCGGCTGGCGCATCGACTACTTCCTCGTCTCCGACCGCCTAGCCGATGCCGTCACCCGATCCGACATGATCGACACGGGTGCCCGGCAGGATCACGTTCCCGTGCTTCTAGAGGTTGACGGCCTGCTGCCATAAACGCAGTCAGCCGCCTGCGTGGATGACTTGCAGGCGGCTGAGGCTAGAGGTGGCGCTGGTGTGACGCCAGTGAGATGGCTTAGCCGACAGCCCTTTCGGCCAGGTCGACGACGTTGGCTAGGAGCATGGCGCGGGTCATAGGGCCGACGCCGCCAGGGTTGGGGGAATACCAGGACGCCTTTTCGCGGGCCGCATCGTCGATGTCGCCGACGACGCGGGACTTGCCGGTGTCCGGGTCTGTCGCCCGGGATACGCCCACGTCGATGAGGATGGCACCCGGCTTGACCATGTCTGCCGTGACGATGGAGGGGACACCCGCCGCTGCGACGATGACATCGGCCTGCTTGACCAGGTTCGGCAGGTCGCGGGTGCCGGTGTGGGTGAGGGTCACCGTCGCGTTGACGGCCCGTCGGGTCAGCAGCAGGCCGATGGGGCGACCTACCGTCACGCCGCGCCCTAGAACGACGACATGCTTGCCTTCCAGGGAGATGCCGTAGCGATCTAGCAGGTCAACGATGCCGCGCGGGGTGCAGGGCAGGGGGGAGGTCATGGACTCGTTGACGCGCAAAACCAGGCGGCCCAGGTTGGTGGGGTGGAGGCCGTCGGCGTCCTTGTCCGGGTCGATGAGCGCGAGCATCGCGTGCTCGTCCACCTGTTTCGGCAGCGGAAGCTGCACGATGTAGCCGGTGCAGGCCGGGTCGGAGTTCAACTCCATGATGGCCGCGGCCACGTCGGCGGCGCGGGCCTGGGCCGGCAGCTCGACTTGCAGCGACTCGATGCCGACCTCGGCACAGTCGCGGTGTTTGCCCGCGACATAGATATGGGACG
>JAITCK010000247.1 GCA_031283115.1 Cellulomonadaceae bacterium
CGACGATCTCGGCCTCTTCGACGACGCCCCCGACGTTGAATGGATGGCCCGCAAAGTAGCCGACAACGGCGGCGCCTACCTGGTGCCCGCCTTCAGTGGCCTTTACGCCCCCCACTGGCGGCCTGATGCCCGCGGCGCCATTGTCGGCCTCACCAGATACGTCAACCGCAACCATCTGGCCCGTGCCGCCCTCGAAGCCTGCGCCTACCAGGCCCGCGAAGTAGTCGAAGCCATGGAAGCCGACTCTGGCGTACAGTTGAGCGAACTCAAAGTAGACGGCGGCATGATCGCCAACGAACTACTCATGCAGTTCCAAGCCGACCAGTTGGGTGTGGACGTGGTGCGCCCCGTCGACGCCGAAACCACAGCATTAGGCGCCGCCTACGCAGCCGGAATCGCCGTAGGCTTCTGGCAGGGTGAAGAGGACGTCGAAGCCAACTGGGCTGAAGACCGCCGCTGGGTGCCAGGCATGGACAACACCGAACGTGAACGCCTCTACCGCAACTGGAAGAAAGCCGTCACCAAAACCTTCAACTGGATAGACGCCGACACCCGATGAACCCGCACTCTGACGCCCCCGCCCCGCCAGCCGATCCTTTCGCCCACATCATGTATTTTGAGCCGCGGATCGCCGGGAACACAGGCTCTGCTATCCGGCTGGCCGCGATCACGGGCGCGAGACTGCACCTGGTTGAGCCGCTCGGTTTTGATTTGGAAGAGTCCAAGTTGCGGCGGGCTGGCCTGGACTATCACGACCTTGCCGTACTGTCCGTTCACCGCGATTTTGATGCCGCGATGGCTGCGGTTGCGGGTGCCCGCGTGTTCGCTTTCGAAGTCGGTGCGACCAGGCTTTACACAGATGTTGACTATCAGCATGGTGACGTGTTGTTGTTCGGCCCCGAACCCACGTCCATCCCCGACTTTGTTTTGGGACACCCCCGCATCACCGACCGCGTCTGCCTGCCCATGCTCAGTGGCCGCCGCTCTCTCAACCTCACCAACGCCGCCTCCATCGCCACCTACGAAGCCTGGCGTCAGCAAGGCTTCACAGGCTCCCGATGACCGCAGTGGACTAGTCTCAAACGATGACGGCTGTTGAGGTTTTGCGCTCTGACGCGCCACTCGCTGAAGTGTTTGCGGCGCTTCGTGACGCTGACCAGGATGGACTGCGATTTGCTCGCGTGTTTCGTGACACCTTCGACCAACTATATGACGGACAGCACACGGGACGCTTCCGATGGGAACAACTCAACAAAACAGAAAAAACACACTTTGGGACGTTGATCGAAATCAACCTTCGGCGCGAGTTTTCCGATGTCATTGACGATGGAGACCTTCTCGATTATCGGATCTGTGGATTTGACATTGACTGCAAGTATTCGCAGAAAATGGGCGGATGGATGCTGCCACCGGAATGTTTCGACCAGTTGCTCATCGTCGCGCAAGCCAGTGACGATGAAGGATGCTGGAGTGTTGGCCTTGTCCGGGCAACACAAGAAAATCGTAGAACCAGTGAGAACCGCGACCGCAAGTCTGGCCTAAACGAACATGGCCGCAGTCAGATTGTCTGGCTGCACTACCGCAGCGCACTGCCGCCAAATATTTTGCTACACCTTGATGACAGCATCATCAAGTCCATTCTCGCAAAAACGAGCGGCCAGCAGCGAATCAACGAACTACTGCGACGAGTGACAAACATGCGCATTGGACGGAATACGATAGCGACGCTGGCTCAGCAGGCGGACTATATGAAACGCTTGCGCGACAACGGTGGGGCAAGAGGGACGCTACGTGCTGAGGGATATCTGATCCCCGGCGGGGACTATGACGTTCACAAAAAAGTTGCCCGCGATCTAGGTGCTATGGTTCCTGAACGTGGTGAAGTGGTGAGTTTGCGGGTCACTGCCGCATCAAGCACCGATGAGCACGCCGTCGCGCTTGATGGAGCCTTGTGGCGACTCGCTGGTAGCGACGAACTTGTCACGATGCCAGCGCCCCGTCTGCCGGATACACGAAATACCCGCGATAGTTAACGCACTGAGAGCTTTGCGGGAAACTCTGCTGACTCGGCGGCGTAGTGATCGACGGTGCGAGGACTCAACGCACGATGGATTGACAACCCGATGGCGCGGGCAACTGGTGGAGGGAAGGCATTGCCGACAGTGCGCCAAGCGGCTGTTTTCCGTCCGGTGATCTGCCAGGAGTCAGGGAAGCCTTGGATTCTGGCCCCCATGCGAACCGTCAGTCGGAAGAGGGCATCGGGATGGGTGACCTCGTTGGGGAAGTCATCATCGTTGGCGATGCCGCGTCCATCTACGCCGAGAAGTTTCCACTGTTCACGCGCGCGGGTGGGGCCAAGATCGGCACCACCGTGTTTTTTTGAACCACCAACGATTGTTGGAGCGATGGAGTTGGCTTTCTCAAACGCCCAACGATCAGCACCAATCCACCCATGCGAGGCCACAAGGTCGTGAAGAGTGTGACCAACAGTGGGTGGCGAAGCAATGGGGGCAGGCCAGTGGAAGCGGGAAAAATCGTCGGAGCGCAAACCAACAAGGATGAAGCGGGGCCGCAACTGCGGAACACCATATTCGCTGCAGTAGATGAGTTGCCAGTGAGTCTCGTACCCAAGATCATGTAACGCAGTACGTATCTGTTCGCGGTAAGTGGCGAAACGAGGGAAGGTCAAACCCTTGACATTCTCAAGCATGACTGCGCGAGGCTTGGCTTCACGGATGAGACGCAAGGCTTCGGGGAAAAGATCACGTTCGTCGTCGCTGCCCAACTGCTTGCCAGCGACCGAGAATGGCGGGCAAGGGACACCGCCCGCGAGAAGGTCAACCCCGTCATAGGTGCGCCCGTCAACTTCACGGATATCACCTTCGTGAACAGTCCATTCGGGACGGTTAGCGCGCAACGTATCGCAGGCGGTGGGGTCGATTTCTACCGCTAACTCGTGACTGAACCCAGCCATCTCCAGGCCGAGAGCTTGGCCGCCAGCGCCGGCGCAAATCTCGACACTCGTCAAAGTGGAAGAGTTCATCATGTCAGAAATCGTAGAGGTACCCGCCGACATCGTCAGGCAAACCGCGCCGCACGCATGTTCGATCGTATCGAACTGGCCGCTCGCGTCGCGCAGGGTGCGCGACCAAGAGGCATAGTCACGCCGTCAGGCGTGGCGTGAGAGCGGCTGCGGAAGGCCGTCACACTGTGCGAACTAGGTGAGGAGCCAGGCGGCGGCTCGGCGGAGGAGGTGGCGGTGGGTGGAGGCGTCGAAAGCGCGGGCACTGTGCCCCAGGGCGGAGTAGACAGTGCGGCCACCATGCGACTCGTTGACCCACAAGGTCGGATACTCGCTGCCGTCATCGTCACGGATCCAGCCCAGCACGGTGACATCGTCGTTGACGGCCAGGCGACAGTAGCGCTCATCGAAGGTCTCCACATCAGATTGACGTGCAGTGACAGGGTGGGCGTCGGTGGCAACCGTCATCGTCATATCACCGATGGGCGGATGGCCGCTGACCCCCTCCACCCAGTTGCCGCCGATCACCGCTTGCAGGGCCGGATACGTTTCGGCAGCCATAGCAGTGGCGTGTGTGGCAAGAATATTGCCGCCAGTCCGCGCCCAGGCGACGATGCGATCCACCAGGTCTGCCGTGCCGCCGTCGAAACTCAAGTCAAGGTCGCCGTCAGGCCCGCCCACATAGCCGGGCGTGGGGCGAGAAATATTGAGCACCAGCAGGTTGATGGAGTCAAGATCATCGAGGGCGCCAGGCACGGTAGACCTCACGTCAACGCCCGCGCCCGCAGGGGAAATGTAGCCGTCAAGCGTGGTAGCGATGCGGTGGGAGGTTGCGGCATGGTCATGCCAAAGATCTTCGTAGCGGCCACGACCAGTGAGGATGAGAGTGTGCGGCTTGTGGCGGCGATCCAAATCAAGGTGGGGGTCGAGAACAGAGGTGGCCGTGTCGCGGGAGCCGCCAAACATGCCGCGGCGGCCCCCAGCAGGAGAAGCAGGCGTGCCGCCCGGATGGCCTCCAGGGTGCCCGCCTCCAGGGTGTCCGCCTCCAGGGTGTCCAGCGGCGTGAGGATGACCTGCACCGGGATGGCCCGTGCCAGGGTGCCCGCCCGGATGTCCAGTGGCGCGCGGGTGTTCGCTTCCAGGGTGTCCAGTCATGGAGTGCACTCTAGGGGTTGTGGCGGCGGTTCACTGGTTTCGCCGGGCGGGGCGCTTGACGTCCCTGATGAACCATCTTTCACGTCAACTGCTCAACCACCGTCTCACTCAGGCATCCAACCAGGTGTGGGGGGCGGGGAGTAGGGCTTCTAGTTCAGTAAAGAGGGCGTCGGGCAGGTCGACTGTTGCGGCGTCGATGGTGGCTTGAAGGCGGCGGGTGGACGACAAGCCGATGACGGTGGAGGAAAAACGGCTGTCGCGGGTGGAGAAACGGACGGCCGCCGTACCCAAGTCGGTGCCGTAGCGGCGGCACACCTGCCGCATCTGTTCGATAGCGTCAAGTTTTTCCGGCTGGGCTGGCCGATAACCGTAGATAGTGTTCTGCCGGGGCGGGTCGGTGAGAATACCGCCGCCGTGCACGGCCGCATTGAGAATACCCATGCCCGATGCAACCGCCTGGCCGATGATGCCTGCCGAAGACCTGTCGGCCAGAGTCCAGCGGTTGTGGGTGAGCAGCACCTCAAACACGCCCAAGTCCAGGTAGCGCGAGATCACGCGGGTATCCCCGGCACCAATACCAATGTGGCCTACCTGCCCGACTTTTTTCGCCTGGATGAGGGCGTCCACAGCGCCGCCAGGTGCGGTGATGTAGTCGAAGTCGTGAAACTCCGGGTCGTGCAAAAGCACAACAGGTAGGTAGTCGAGGCCCAGACGCTGGGAGGATTCCCGCAAGGAATCCCGCACCCGCTGCCCGGAATAGTCCGCCCCCACAGGGTCAACCTTGGTGGTGATGAGGGTGTCATCGGGCAGGCTGCCGTAGGCACGTAGGGCCGCGCCGATGCGACGCTCCGACTCGCCGTCCGAATAGCCGTTGGACGTGTCGATGGTGCGAATCCCACCGTCGAGGGCCGCGCCCACCAACTCGATAGCATCGGCGGCAGACGTGTCATGTCCAAAAAGTTCCGGCATAGACCCCAGTGGCCCGCCACCTAAAGTGACAGACGTGACCTGCAAACCGGTAGCGCCCAGTGGCCGCAGGGGAAGGGTGATCGTAGACATTCTAGTGGGCTCCTAACAGGGCGGGCAGATCGTTGAGGGAGTCAATGACGGCGGCCCTTGCGGCTTCAGGCCGTAAGGCGTGCAGGTAGCCGAAGGGGCCGCGACGGATGAGTACAGGCATCATTCCGGCGCTCGCGGCAGGCAGTACGTCGTTGTCGAGGCGGTCGCCCACGTAGGCGATCTGCTGGGCAGGCACGCCAGCCAGGGTGACAACAGCTTGGAAGAAGGCAGGGTCAGGTTTTTCCACACCCATTTCTGCCGAGTTTTTCATGGCGTCCACGGGCAGGTTCATGGCCCGTAGGGCGGCCAAGGCTGCCGCAGGCTGATTTCCGGCGATGATCACGCGCAGGCCCGCATCGTGCAGGGCGGTCAAGGCGGGGCGGACATCGGGGTAGAGGTCATCGGCGTCAAAACCGGACCGTAAGGAGTCCGGTTCGTCGGCAGCCCATCGGGCTTCCTCTGCCTCAACGTCGATGCCAGGTCGCAGTAGGTCGAAGGCTTGCCCGATGGAGATTCCGGCAGCCAGGCCGCCCCCTCCCATGATGCTGAGTAGGGTCAGGGGCGGGATTCCCAGCCGGTCAGCCCAACGCAACCAGATGCGCGACTCGTCTATCAGGGTTTCTCCCACATCGAAGACGACAGCCGTGATTGCCATACCCACGAGCCTACGACCCCACCGCGTATAGGAGGCTGCCCGCTGTCACAGACTGGCCTGCCTCGGTGACGTTGGCAAGGCTGCCTGCATCCAAAGCGATCACCGGCACGACGGCACTGCGTCCGCCTGCCTCCACTGCGGCCGGATCCCAGCGGATGACGGCATCCCCGGCAGCCAGCCGGTCTCCTTGAGCGGCCAGCATGTCAAACCCTTGACCGTCCAGTTCAACAGTGTCGATGCCCAAGTGGACAAGGATGCCTTGGCCGCCGTCAGACAAGACAATGAAGGCGTGCGGGTGAATCTGAAAGAGGGTGCCCGCGATAGGGGAGACGGCGACAATGCCCGGCGGCTGGCCCGACGGCGGCTGGTTCGATGGCGGTTGCTCCAGCGCGGCGGTTGACCCACTGCCAGCCGGGACGACAGCCAGGCCAGGACCGACGATAGCCTGCGCAAACACCGGGTCGGGCACGTCAGCGAGCAGCATCGTCGAACCGGGAAGCGGCGAAAGCACGTCAAGTCTTGTCATGCCTGATGAGCCTACTTCCCGTGCGCGGCGCGCCACCAGCGCGGGCGGGCGACTCAACGCCGCTCTGTGCGTGCCATGCAGATGCGTTGCGGCGTGTGACAGCCCACTGTAGGGGCAGTGGCGCAGCACACTTGTTGTTCACGCAATGCGCAAGATCAGAGCGAAGGAGGTCACCATGTCTGCCAACGATGTGTCTACCAGCGACGTATCAAACGACGTGCTGTTAGAGATCGCCGACGTCATTGACGTGCTCTGCGTGGCCCGCGCCGCTGTTACCCCCGCCGCAGAAGCCAGTGAAGCCCAGTTGCGCCGCGAACTCTTCACCCTGCTCGACAAGCCAACCCAAGCAACCTGGGAGCGGGTGCGCGAAATGGAGATCGCCCCGCAACTGCTGCCCGGCATGACCGTCCCCTCCCCGCTGGGCATCACCCTAGGCGACGCCGTCTACGCTTTCGGTCTGCCCGATGTGGCCTGCCCCAGTCGGGCCTCCATCATGGCGGCCTTGCGCTGGGTGGTGCGTGAGTTGAAGCCCGTAGCCAGCGGCAGGCCGCTCAGTTAGACCCTTTCGCTGCCCCACCGTCTGAAGGATTTGTGAGGGTGGCGTGAAACGCGCGCTCGAACGGCGCGCACACTCAACTGGCCGAACTCGACTACTCATCTGTCCGCTGCGGCGTGTCGGTGTGGCATGAGATGGCGCAAAAGTAGCCCTCGACCCAAGGAGGACGACCTACATGACCGTCACTGCATCGCTGGAACGCACTGCCCGCCGCACCCCCTTCGCACAGGCACAGCGTCCCATGAACACCGCCGCTCCGCGCACCATGACGTGCCCGTTCGAGCCCGAAACCGGCGCCATCGTGTCGGTTCGTGAATGGCGCGGAGACGAAGATCTCGAACACTTCAACGACCTCATTCGTTTGAGTGCCCGCCCCGAAAACTTCCACATCCAGGCCCGCACCGCCCGGTTTGGCCAGTTCGACATCACCTACATGGTGCATGGCCCGCTGCGCCTTGAAGCCGCAGGCGACAACTGGGGCCACGCCGTCAACACCCTGCGCCTGCTGGTGGTGCTCGACGGTGAAGTGATCCTGCGCCACGGCGATATGAGCCACGGCGAAATGTCGACGCTGCGTCGCCGCGACGGTGCCCTGCTGTTGGGTTGGGAAGAAATCGCCTACACGGCTAACGCTCCCGCCCGCGTCGTCATCGTCGACGTGCCCTCCGACCACGACGTGCTGGGTGGCCTGCCCGAAACCGCACCCTTCGTCGCCGGTGGCACCGAATCGGCTCTCCTGTCGGCCCTGGCCGCCTTCGCGCTTGACCTGCTGCGTCAAGACGTTGAATCGTTGACCCCGTCCGTGCGGGCTCAAATCACCGACTCCCTCGAATCGCTCATCAGCGGCACCGTGTCTACCCTGGCCGTGCCTTCGGGCGGCGACTGGAACCGCCGCAGCCAGCGGATGCACGTGGTGCGTTACATTGCCACTCACTCTGCTGACCCGGAACTTGGCCCCAGCACCCTGGCAACCCACCTGGGCATGTCCAAGCGGTCGCTGCAGCGCCTCTTCGAAGGTGAAAAGTACAGTGTGTCGCAGTTGATCCAAGCCAAGCGTGTCGACCAGGTGCTGCTGCGCCTACGCGACCCCCGCTACGCCGCCACCTCCCTAGACGAGATGGCTGTGCTCACCGGCTTTGGTTCAGCTCTGGCTCTGCGCCGGGCCGTGCAAACCGCCACCGGTCGCACCCCCAGCGCCCTGCGCGCCGAAGCTGTCGCCGGTAACTGATATCGCAACCTTCGGTTGCCTGCGCGCCCTAGTGAATACCTGCGGTGCTCAACGCCTGTTTCGTCAAAGTGACGAAACAGGCGTTGTTTTTGCTACCAGCATCATCTCCCGATATGAGGTTGACTACCAGCAGATTGTTAGCTTTGGATTAGCCTTGGATGACACGGGACATTTCGGCTCGGTTTTCTACGCCTAGTTTGCGGAAGACACGGTGGAGGTGGTTTTCCACAGTGCGCACCGAGATGAGCAGGCGGCGGGCGATCTCCTGGTTGGACATGCCGGAGGCGGCCAGGCGGGCAATCTCATCTTCACGGGCCGTGAGTTCGGCACCCTCGGCAGCAGACCGCAGCCCGGCGGCAGCCTGCGGCCCCCACTGTTCTAGGCGGCGCCTGGCATCCTCATGGACTTCAGCAGCCCTGGCCGCTCCGCCGCTGGATCGTAGAGCGGCCAAACCTGCCGCGTAGGCGCGGGTGGCCTGCCACACGTAGCCGGCGTTGGCCAGATGTTCGGCGGCAGTAATAAGTTTTTCCGGGTCACCATCGCACAGGGCCGTCACCATGAGGCCCAACTGCCGGAACACGGGGGCGTCCAACTGTTTGAGCCACTTGGCCATCGTTTTGCCGCGGTCTTTGGTGGGCTCTTCAACCACAGCCAACATGCCAGCGGTGTAACCGGATGCTAGGTAGCCCTTGTCAACCAGGGTGACCGCTTCGGTCCACAACTTTTCGGCAGCCTGGGCGTGGGCTTGGGCGGGGGGCAGGTCGGCGGCGTCTAGGTGGGCGATGGCTTGCGTGGGCGAACCCAACGGCCAGGCGCCTGGTCCTGTCTGCAAGGCTAAGGCCTGCTGGGCGAGGGTTCGGGCTGTCGCGTGGCGGCCTTCTTCTGCGGCCAGTGTTGCGGCGATGGACAGCAGGGCCACATGTTGGGGCCGTTGCAGGGGGGGCAGCACGCCAGCACTGAGCACTGACCCGAGCAGTGCCCGCAGTTCTGGGGTGCGTCCGCGCGTCAAATACACTTGTGCGGCCACGTAAGCTGACCCGACAATGCCTTCAACATCGAACTCGCGGCGGGCTACGGTCATCAAGGACAGGGCCTTGTCGAGGGCTTCGTCGAGGCGCCCTTCAAGGAAAATAGCCCAGGGTTCAGCGGAACTGCGGCCTAGCGCGAAGGTGGATGTAGTTTGACCGAGAGGTTCGAGCACGCCAAGCGCTGCGGCGCTATTGCCGCGGGCCAGCAGCATTTCGGCCCGGGCTGTCTCAATGATTTCGCGGGTGTCTGCGGGCACGTTTTTGCCGACAGGTGGCAGATCATCAGGGTCGGGGGCGTGGTCGACCATGAGCACGATGAAGCCTTCGATGGCGTCGATGAGTCCCG
>JAITCK010000007.1 GCA_031283115.1 Cellulomonadaceae bacterium
GCGCCGCCGTCGGTCATCACGTAGGCGACTCGCGGGGGCTGGCGCCCGGCGAGGGCGGCCAGGTAGCGGGCTCCGGCGATGATGGCGGGTAGGGCAGAGTGGAGGTCTGCGACCACGCAGGGCATGGCTCCCACGTCTTCGGCGTGCTCAAAGAAGCGGTGGTGGGCGGATTCTTGCTCATCCACGCCTAACACCAGGGCCTGTAGGGGGGTGTAGCGGGCTTTGACCAGGTGGCCGGGGCCGGGGGCTGGGTCAGGCGGCAGGTTGTTTGCACCGGGGGCTACCACTAGGGCGTAACCGCCGGTGCCTAGGCCGCGGGCCAGGGCGGAACAGTTGAGCAGTACCGTGTCACCGACATGGGGGTCGCCCACCAGGGCGGTGTAGGCGAGGGCTTTGACGGTCTGGGGGGTGTCCGATGTCGCAGCAGTTGTTGCCGCATTGGCGCTGGTGACGTCGGGTGTGACGGTGTCGCCATCGGGGATCATTCTGGGCAGTGGCCGCTCAAGGGCGACCTGTAGTTCGCGCGCGGCACCCCAGGTCGCGCCCTGCGACACCACCTGCCCGCTTCGCCACGTCACCATCACACGCGGAAGCCTATAGCGCCCCAGGGACAGCCCGCTGCCGGACGGCGCAGGGTCAGGTGGCGCGCAGGTCGAGGCGGTCGGGAGGGCTGATGCATTATGCTCTCGCGGCAGAAGCCCACCCTTTGCCATGCGCCACACCGCATGTGTTGTCCCAGGAGCCTGCCTGCTTATGTCCCGCCAGTCGTATCCTCTGCACCGCGCCACCGATGCTCCCGCCTCACCGGATTTGCCCGCGCTTGAACGTGAGGTGCTTGACTACTGGAAGCAGGATGCCACCTTCCAAGCCTCTGTCGACCGCAACCCTGCTGGTGATGATGGCAGCAACGAGTTTGTTTTCTATGACGGCCCGCCTTTTGCTAACGGCCTGCCCCACTACGGCCACCTGCTGACCGGCTACGCCAAGGACGTGGTTCCCCGCTACAAGACCATGCAGGGCAAGCGGGTGGAGCGGCGGTTCGGCTGGGACACTCACGGCCTGCCTGCCGAGTTGGAGGCCATGAACCAGTTGGGCATCAAAACCAAGGATGAAATTCTTGAGGTGGGTATTGAGAAGTTCAACGCTGCCTGCCGCCAGTCGGTGATGAAGTACACCGCCGAATGGCAGGACTACGTCACCCGCCAGGCCCGCTGGGTGGACTTCGACAACGACTACCAGACCATGAACCTCACCTACATGGAATCCGTCATGTGGGGGTTCAAGCAGTTGTGGGATAAGGGCCTGGTTTATGAGGGCTTCCGCGTGCTGCCTTACTGCTGGAACGACCAAACTCCCCTGTCCAACCACGAACTGCGCATGGACGATGACGTCTACCAGGACCGTCAAGACACGGCCGTGACGGTCGGTTTCCGGGTGACTGCCGTGTCGGCGGCTGCCGGTGGCGCCGTGCAGGTGGGAGACCTGGTGCTCATTTGGACGACAACGCCTTGGACTCTGCCGTCTAACCTGTTGGCTGCCGTCGGCGCTGACATTGAGTACGTTGTTGTCGCATCGTCCAAGCCGACTGGGAAAGCTGAGCGCTATATTGTCGCAGCCGACCGCCTGGCCACCTACGCCCGCGACCTGACCGACGAGGCCGTGGCTGACAGCCTGGACGGGCAGGTTGTCGCCCGCCTGTCTGGCGCCGACCTGGCCGGAACCTCCTATCAGCCCCCCTTCCGCTACTACCAGGGCGCTGAGGCGGCCCACCGCATCGTCGAGGCTGACTTTGTCACGACGACGGACGGTACCGGTGTCGTTCACATCGCCCCCGCCTTCGGTGAAGACGACAAACTGGTGGCTGACCGTGAAGGCGTCACCACCGTCATGCCTGTTGGCCCGGACGGCTGCTTCACCTTCCCGGTCGCCGAATACGAGGGCGTTCAGGTTTTTGATGCCAACCCCAAGGTTCTCGACCACCTCAAGGCCCGCCTTTTCGCGGACGCTGACGGCGTAGAGGGCGACACGGGGGCGACCACTCCCGGCACCGTCATGGTTCGCCGCGAGTCCTACAACCACTCTTACCCCCACTGCTGGCGGTGTCGCCAACCGCTCATCTATATGGGGGTGTCGTCCTGGTTTGTCGCAGTGACAAAAATCAAGGACCGGATGCTGGAGTTGAACGAGGAGATCACCTGGACTCCTGACCACATCAAGCACGGCATCTTCGGCAAGTGGCTGGAGAACGCCCGCGACTGGTCCATCACCCGCAACCGCTTCTGGGGTTCGCCGGTTCCGGTGTGGAAGTCTGACAACCCGCAGTACCCCCGCGTGGACGTTTACGGATCCCTGGCTGACCTGCAAGCGGACTTTGGTGTTGAGGTGACCGACCTGCACCGCCCCTCCATTGACGACCTGACCCGCCCCAACCCCGACGACCCTAGCGGCCAATCCACCATGCGCCGGGTTGAGGATGTCATGGACGTGTGGGTGGACTCTGGATCCATGCCCTACGCCCAGGTGCACTACCCCTTCGAGAACACGGACTGGTTCGAGCACCACTATCCCGGCGACTTTATTGTCGAATACATCGGGCAAACCCGCGGCTGGTTCTACGTGCTGCACGTGCTGGCCACGGCCATCTTCGACCGGCCCGCCTTCCGGTCGTGCGTGTCTCACGGCATCGTTTTAGGGTCGGACGGACGAAAAATGTCCAAGTCCTTGAAAAACTACCCGGACGTCACCGAGGTTTTCGACCGTGACGGATCCGACGCCATGCGCTGGTTCCTCATGTCGTCGCCTATTCTGCGCGGTGGCAACCTGGTGGTCACTGAAGAGGGCATCCGCGACTCCGTTCGCCAGGTGCTGCTGCCCCTGTGGTCGACCTATTACTTCTTTACCCTGTATGCCAACAATGCGCGACGTATCGGCGAAGGTCAGGGCTACCAGGCCCGCCTCGTCACTGACGGCCGCATCGCCAACCTGGCCCCGCTAGACCGGTACATTCTGGCCAAAACGCATGACCTGGTTGCCACCACCACAGCCCAACTGGACGCCTACGACATTGCGGGCGCCTGCGAGTCGATCCGCGTCTACCTGGACGTGCTCACCAACTGGTACGTCCGCACCCAACGTGACCGCTTCTGGGCCGAGGATGCCGACGCCTTCGACACCCTCTACACAGTGCTGGAAACCCTCTGCCGGGTGGCCGCCCCCCTGGCCCCCCTGCTTACCGAGGAAGTCTGGCGGGGCCTGACCGGCGGACGGTCCGTCCACCTGGAAAACTACCCCACCGTCACCGCCGCCTGGGATGATGCCAA
>JAITCK010000178.1 GCA_031283115.1 Cellulomonadaceae bacterium
GTCATGCTGTTGGGCTGCGGAGAGTTGGGCAAAGAGGTTGCCCTGGAACTGCAGCGGTTGGGCGCGGAAGTTATCGGCGTGGACCGGTACGCGAACGCTCCCGCCATGCAGGTGGCCCACCGGTCGCACGTCATCGACATGCTTGACGCTGATGCGTTACGGGCGCTGATTGCCGCCGAGCAGCCTGACCTTGTGGTGCCCGAAATTGAGGCTATTGCCACGCAGGTGCTGGCCGAGGTGGAGGCGGCGGGCGCTGTGCGGGTGGTGCCGACGGCCCGGGCCACCCAGTTGACCATGAACCGTGAAGGCATCCGCCGCCTGGCCGCCGAACAACTCGGCTTGCGCACGTCGCCCTACCAGTTTGTCGACTCTCTGGACGATTTTCGGGCAGCCGTCGCTGACATTGGTGTGCCCTGCGTGGTCAAGCCCGTCATGTCGTCGTCCGGCAAGGGCCAGTCTGTTGTCCGGGCTGTTGGCGACATTGAGAAGGCCTGGGACTATGCGCAAACTGGTGGCCGTGCCACCTCCCGAGGTCCCCGCAAAGTATCTGAACGCAGTGAAGAACTTTGTGGGGTGGAAACTGGTTCGCGGACAGGGGCAGCCACCCGCGTTATTGTGGAAGGTTTTATCGACTTCGACTACGAAATTACCATGCTCACCTGCCGGTATAGGGCGGGCGTCGATGCGGATGGCAGGCCGGTGGCGGCCACCGTGTTTTGTGACCCGGTTGGCCACGTCCAAGTGGATGGTGACTATCGGGAATCCTGGCAGCCAGCCCCCATGTCCGATGCGGCGCTGGCTGCGGCCCAGCGTGCGGCGGGCAAGGTGACGGCTGCCTTGTGCGCGGGCAGTGACACTGGTTGGGGCCTGTTTGGGGTGGAGTTGTTTGTGGTGGGCGATGAGGTCATTTTCAACGAGGTCAGCCCCAGGCCCCACGACACCGGCCTGGTCACGCTGGTGTCGCAGGATGTCAGCGAGTTTGGGCTGCACGCCCGTGCCGTGCTGGGCTTGCCAGTGGAAACACCCAACCCGGTTGGTGGTGCTGGACAGGAGGCTGCCGCCAGTTGTGCCGTGCTGGCGGAAGGTACTGGGGTGCCAGTGTTTGCTGGCGTCGACGGGGCCTTGGCTGGCCCGACAGCCCAGGTGCGGTTGTTTGCTAAGCCGCGCGTGGACGGCAAACGCCGTGTAGCCGTCACCCTGGCCCGCGGAGCCGACGTTGACCAGGCCCGCGCCCGCGCCCGCGAAGCCGCCACCACCCTGACGGTGACCCTTGTCTGAGGTGGCCGTCAACGGGGTTCCGCCCTGGGTTGGACAGCGGCCAGAGGGCGAGCAGTACGACCCTGAACTTTTGGAACAGGGGGATGCCCGCAATGTCGCTGACCAGTACCGGTACTGGACGGTTGAGGCTATTCGGGCCGACTTGGATTCCCGCCGCGACCCGGCCCGGCTCATGCATGTTGCCATCGAAAACTGGACCCACGATTTCAACATCGGCTCGGTAGTGCGCACCGCCAACGCCTTCAACGCTGCCGGAGTTCACATTGTGGGCAAACGTCGCTGGAACAAGCGTGGCGCCATGGTCACTGACCGCTACCTCCATGTCCACCACCACGAATCCGTGGACGCATTAGTCGAATGGGCGGCAGGCATCCCCGTCATCGGTATCGACAACATCGACGGGTCGATCCCCATCGAATCTTTCACCTTCCCGCGAACCTGCATCCTCCTTTTTGGCCAAGAATCGACGGGACTGACCCGGGAAGCGCAAGCCGCATCGCAGGCCATCGTCCACATCACCCAAACCGGCTCCACCCGATCCATGAACGCTGGGGCCGCCGCCGCCATAGCCATGTACGCCTGGACTACGCAGAACGCCTAAATACCTGCGCAAAGACAAGGCGAACTTACGTCAGGCGCCGCGCGCCGTCGGCACATAACGCGACATCTTTGTGACATTTCGTGTCTCTCGTGGAATGATCGACGCGGCAGAACCGGCTCAACCCGGCACGCGGCAAGCGCGAGCGCTCGAGGTGAGCCACCGACACCTTGGAGAATCAAGAATGCCTATCGCAACCCCTGAAACTTATGCTCAGATGCTCGACCGCGCCAAGGCAGGCAAGTTCGCCTACCCGGCCGTCAACATCACGTCGTCTACCACTATCACCGCAGCCATTCAGGGCTTCGCGGAGGCTGAGTCGGACGGCATCATTCAGGTGTCCGTCGGCGGTGCCGAGTACGCTTCCGGCGCCACCATCAAGGACCGCGTTGGCGGTACTCTCGCGCTGGCTGCTTTCGCCCGCGAGGTCGCCAAAAACTACAACGTGACCATCGCCCTTCACACTGACCACTGCGTCAAGAAGAACCTGGACTCTTGGGTTCGCCCCCTGCTGGAACTCGAAGCCGAGCAGGTCAAGCGTGGCGAAGAGCCCACCTTCCAGTCGCACATGTTCGACGGCTCGGACATCCCCTTGGACGAGAACCTGGTTATCGCTGCTGAACTGCTGGAGATGAGCAATGCCGCCCGCACCATCCTCGAAATCGAGGTTGGCGTTGTCGGTGGTGAAGAGGACGGCCACGAGGCTGAAATCAACGAGAAGTTGTACACCACCGCAGAAGACGGCCTCAAAACCGTTGAAGCCTTGGGCTTGGGCGAGAAGGGCCGCTACCTGACTGCTTTGACCTTCGGTAACGTGCATGGCGTCTACAAGCCGGGTGCCGTCAAACTGCGTCCGTCCATCTTGGCTGACATTCAGAAGGCTGTCGGCGACAAGTACGGCAAGGAATCCCCCTTCGACCTAGTGTTCCACGGCGGTTCCGGTTCCACGGCTGACGAGATTGCTGAGGCTGTTCGCAACGGTGTCATCAAGATGAACATCGACACGGACACCCAGTACGCCTACACCCGTCCCGTGGCTGCGCACATGTTCAGCAACTGGGATGGTGTGCTCAAGGTTGACGGCGAGATCGGTAACAAGAAGGCTTACGACCCCCGCGCCTGGATGAAGGCTGCTGAGGCTGGCATGGCCGCCCGCATGGTTGAGGCTGCCCAGCAGCTCGGCTCTGCTGGCAACAAGATGTGATGACTGCTGTCATTCGTTGAGTCGGGCTGAAGCCTGGTGAGACATTCGAAAGGCCCCTCCACGGAGGGGCCTTTTGTTGTCTACTGTCTACTGTCTGATGCTGGTGTTGGTGCTCATGCCGAGGCCTGCGGCGCTTAGCCGTCAACGATATCGAAGAGGTGGGCGTGGTTGTTGGCTTCGAGGATGAACCGACCGGTGGGGGACACGTGGAGGAGCCGAGGTTTGTGAGGATTTTGGTTGGCTAGGCCAGCGAGGACGGCGATGCAGGCGGAGTCGATGAAGGTGACATGGTGGGTGTCTATTTCGATAGTTTGCCCGGTGGCGACAGCATCTGCGACGGCTTCGACGAGTTCTTGGTGGACGACGGCACTGATTTCCCCGACTAGCACGATACGGGTCGCGCCATCGTCAACGATGACGTGAACGCTGCCAAGGTCATCCACAGAGATGAGAATGTCACTGCGGGCCGGGTGTGCGCAAGACTGCCGCGCAGGTCGAAGCCGCAGTGTTATGTAAGCAACAACCGGGCTAACACGAGGGTCAGCGGGTAGGATGACTGGCTGTCTGGCCTGTGCTTGCGCAGGGTCGCTTGTGTCCCGCATTTCAAGGAGTTGTCTCATGCCTGCTGTCGTGCTTGTCGGTGTCCAGTGGGGCGATGAAGGTAAGGGCAAAGCGACTGACCTGCTCGGCTCGCGGGTCGACTATGTGGTCAAGTTCAATGGCGGTAACAATGCTGGTCACACTGTAGTTATCGGTGACGAGAAGTATGCGCTGCACTTGCTGCCGTCGGGCATCTTGTCCAACGGCGTGGTGCCGGTGATCGGCAACGGCGTGGTCGTCGATATTGACGTGCTTTTTGAGGAACTGGACGCTTTGATCGAGCGTGGCGTGGATGTGTCCCGTCTGCTCGTGTCGTCGCAGGCTCACGTTATCGCCCGCTACCACCGCACCATCGACCAGGTGACGGAACGGTTTTTGGGTAAGCGTCGCATCGGCACAACGGGCCGAGGCATCGGCCCTGCGTACGCGGATAAGATCAACCGCGTCGGCATCCGTATTGCCGACCTTTTTGACCCCAAGATTTTGCGCGCCAAAGTGGAGGGCACCCTCGACCAGAAAAACCACCTGCTGGTCAAGGTGTACAACCGCCGCGCCGTCGACATTGACCTCACCGTGGATGAGTTGTTGTCCTATGCGGACCGGCTCAAGCCCATGGTCGCTAACACGCCGCTGGTGCTCAACCAGGCCCTCGACGCAGGCAAGACCGTGCTTTTTG
>JAITCK010000130.1 GCA_031283115.1 Cellulomonadaceae bacterium
GCCGTCCTGACAAACACGAAAGCGATGCTAGACGACTAGGGAGGCTAAAAGCCGAGTTTTTTGAGTTGTTTGGGGTCGCGTTGCCAGTCTTTGGCGACTTTGACGTGGAGGTCCAGATAGACCTTGGCGCCTAGCAGGCGTTCGATGCCTTGGCGGGCTTGGGTGCCCACCTCGCGGATGCGGGATCCGCCGCGGCCAATGATGATGGCCTTCTGCGAGTCGCGTTCCACGTAAATGCTCACATGGACGGTGAGCATGGGCTTGCCGGGGTTCCCATCTGGCCCGGTCGGTTTGCCAGGCTTTTCCAGAATTTCATCGACGACGACGGCCAGGGAGTGGGGCAATTCGTCGCGCACGCCTTCCAGGGCGGCTTCGCGGACCAGTTCGGCAATCATCACCTCTTCTGGTTCGTCGGTGAGTTCCCCGCCGGGGTAGAGTTCCGGGCCTTCCGGCAGGAAACCGGTGAGCACTTTTTCTAGTTCGTCCACCTGGTAGCCGCCGATGGCAGACACGGGCACGATGGCCGCCCACTCCACGTCCAGGGACCGGGCCAGTTGGTCGGCGGCGATAAGGTGTTGAGCCAGGTCGGCGCGGGGCACTAGGTCTGATTTGGTGACGACGGCGACTACGGGTTTGGCCCGCCGCCCCACCATAAGGGGGGCTAACTGTTCGGCAATGAAGCGGTCGCCGGGGCCAATCTTTTGGTCGGCGGGCAGGCAGAAGGCGATAACGTCCACCTCGCCCAGGGTGTCTTTGACGAGGTCGTTGAGGCGTTGGCCCAGCAGGGTGCGGGGCCGGTGCAGGCCGGGTGTGTCGACAAGAATGAGTTGGGCGTCGGGCCGGTGGACGATGCCGCGAATGGTGTGGCGGGTGGTTTGCGGGCGGGCCGACATGATAGCCACTTTGTCCCCTACCAGGGCGTTGGTCAGGGTCGACTTGCCCACGTTGGGCCGCCCCACCAGGCAGGCGAAGCCGCTGCGGTGGACAGGCTGGGCGGGTTGGACGGGTGGGACGGGCTGGCTGTCAGTCATCGGTAGGGTCCTCGGGGTCGACTGCGGGTTCAGCCTTGTCAGGCTTGTCAGATTTTTCAGCCTTGTCGGGTTTGTCGGGCCTATCAGCCCTGTCAAGCCTGTCAGCCCTGTCAAGCCTGTCGGGTTTCTCTGCCGGTTCGGGCGGCGCCACCTGGGTAACGATGAGGGTGGCCACCTGCCTGCGGCGGCCTTCGACATGTTCGGCTACCAGGTGGAGGCCAGCAATGTCGGCTTGGGAGCCTGCCAGGGGGACTTTGCCGATGGCTTTGGCCAGCAGGCCTCCGGCAGTGTCTACATCGTCGTCGTCGAGGCGTAGCCCGAACAGGTCGCCGAGTTCGTCGACGGGCAGGCGGGAGGGGACGCGGAACTTGCCGGGGGCGAGTTCTTCGGGTTCGCGGGTTTTGGTGCGGTCGTGTTCGTCGACGAGTTCGCCGACGAGTTCTTCGAGAATGTCCTCAATGCTGACCAGCCCGGCGATGCCGCCGTATTCGTCGACGACAACGGCGATGTGGCTTTCTTTGGCCTGCATTTCGCGCAGCAGGTCGTCGATGGGCTTGGATTCGGGGACGAAGGTGGCGTCGCGCATCATGGCTTTGACGGGGCGATCGCCTGCAACGTCGTCGTGTTCGATCACTCGGGCCACGTCTTTGAAGTAGGTGATGCCGAGTACATCGTCTACGTCTTCGCCGGTCACGGGGATGCGGGAGAAGCCTGACCGTAAAAAGAGCCGCATCACTTTGCGTAGGGGGGCGTCTGAGGGCACGGTGACCATTTCGGTGCGCGGCACCATCACTTCACGCACCAGCGTGTCACCTAACTCGAACACGGATTTGATGAGTTGTCGTTCTTCGGCTTCGAGGGCTTCGGGGCCGCCTACCCGGTCAAGGGTGTCGAGGAGTTCGTCGTCGCTGAGCATGGCGGATTCGCCGCCTAGGCGGCGGGCCAGGTCACCGGCCCCCCGTTGGATGGACAGGAAGAGGCGGGCCAGGTTGCGGCGGGTTTTGCCGACGGGCCGGGCGTCATGGGCGCTGTCACTCACGGTTGCGTTTCACCACCTGTTATCGGCTGGCCAGGAAGGTGAGCAGCAGGCGGCGTTGCAGGGTGAACATTTCGCGTTCTTCGTCGGGTTCGGCGTGGTCGAAGCCCAGCAGGTGGAGGATGCCGTGGGTGGTGAGCAGCAGGATTTCTTCTGCCGTGGAGTGTCCGGCGACGGAGGCCTGTTTGGCGGCCACTTCGGGACATAGCACGATGTCGCCTAGGGTTCCTGGTTCTGAGGGTTGGCCGTCGCGGCCTGGTCGTAACTCGTCCATGGGGAAACTGAGGACGTCGGTGGGGCCGGGTTCGTCCATCCATTTGATGTGTAGGTCTGTCATCACGTCCGGGTCGACTAGCAGGATGGACAGGTCGGCTTGCGGGTGGACGTGCATTTCATCGAGGACAAATCGGCCTAGCGCAGCCAGTTCGGCTTCGTCGAGTCCTTCGACGGTCATGCCGGATTCGTTGTTGACCTCAATGGTCATCGTCTGCTCCTTGGGGTGATGTCGTGTCGAGCGTAGGCGTCGATGATGTCGCTGACCAGCCGGTGGCGGACAACGTCGGCGGAGGTGAGGCGGCAAAATTCGACGTCGTCGACGCCTGCCAGCACGTCTTGGACTACCCGCAGGCCCGACGCTACTCCGCCGGGCAGGTCGATTTGGGTGGAGTCGCCGGTGACCACCATTTTGGAGCCGAATCCCAGCCGGGTGAGAAACATTTTCATCTGCTCTGACGTGGTGTTTTGCGCTTCATCGAGAATGATGAAGGAGTCGTTGAGGGATCTGCCTCGCATGAAGGCCAGGGGGGCAACTTCGATGGTGCCGTCTTCAATGAGTTTGGGGATGGAGGTGGGGTCAACCATGTCGTGCAGGGCGTCGTAGAGGGGCCGCAGGTAGGGGTCGATTTTTTCCCGTAGGGATCCAGGCAGGTAGCCCAGGTTTTCGCCTGCGTCGCCGGCTGGCCGGGTCAAGATGATGCGGTTGACCTGCCGCTGCTGCAAAGCGGAGACAGCTTTGGCCATGGCCAGATAGGTTTTTCCGGTTCCGGCCGGGCCGATACCGAAGATGATGGTGTTGGCGTCGATGGCGTCAATATAGGTTTTTTGGCCCAGGGTTTTAGGGCGGATGGTTCGGCCTCGGTTGGACAGGATGGAGGCCGCCAGTACGTCGGAGGGGCGTTGCTGTTGGCCGCTGGACAGCATGGCTGCGGTTCGGCGCACGATGTCGGGGGTCAGGGGGGTGCCTTGTTCGGCTAAGTCGATGAGTTCGTCCAGCAGGTGAGCGACGGCTTCCACATCGTGGGCGGGGCCGCGGGCGGTGACTTCGTTGCCACGGGAGTGAACTTCTACGCTGGCGAATCCGGCTTCGACGGCCCGCAGCACTTCATCGCCTGGCCCCAGTAGGGTCAGCATGTCTACTGTGGCTGGGACGATGACGCGGTGCTCGCTGGGGAAGCCTCCGGCTCCGCGCGGGGGCGGGCCGGGCGCGGTGGCGGCGGGCTGGGCGGGGCGGGCGACGGTCACGCAGGCGTCCATCCGAGGTCGGTGCCTGCCAGCACGTGCCCGTGCACGTGGAACACGGACTGACCGGCCCGGGTTCCGTTGTTGAAGATGAGCCGGAACTGCCCGTCAGCCAGTTGACCCGCTACTCGGCTGCCCAGGTCGACTAGTTCTGCCAGCAGGTCGGGGTCAGCGGCGGCTAGTTCGGTGACGTTGACGTGATGGTCACGCGGAACGACAAGGGCATGTACCGGGGCTTTGGGGTCGATGTCGTTGAAGGCGACGGCGTTCTCCGATTCGGCGACTACGGTGGTGGGAATGTCTCCGGCCACGATCTTGCAGAAGAGGCAGGGTTGGGCCGGGCCGGGGGTTTCGACAGTCATGGGTGCAGGCTATCCGTCCGCGCCCGGAAATGCAGGCTGGTTGATCGGGGCATCGTCTGGTCTGGCGTTCGGTGTGGCGTTCAATGCAACGTTTGATGCGGCGTGCGATGCAGTGTTCGATGCGATGCCAGGCGGAAGTTCCCACCGGCCCAGCCGTTGGCAGAGCAGGGCGACGGCCACCGGCCCTGCAGTGGAGGTTCGCATCACGTGGGGGCCTAGGCGCACTGCTACGGCACCAGCGTCAGTGAGTAGGGCCAGTTCGTCATCGCCGATGCCGCCTTCTGGGCCGACGATGACCAGCAGGTTGACCGGGGTGGTTTCGATGGGCGGGCGCTCTGTCCCCTGCTCAACCATGGGGATGGGGGCGCCGATGATGCTGCTGGCGGCTTCTTCGTGGAGTATCAGGGCTGCCCCACCGGCAGCCACGACCTCGCGGGCGCGAGCGGCCAGTTGCTTTGTCGTGTGCAGTTGGTCAACGGGCGGTGTCCAGGCGCGGCGGGCCTGCTTGCTGGCGGCCCGCGCGGTGTCCACCCATTTGGCGTGGGATTTGGCGGCGCGTTCTGGCTTCCATCGGGTGATCGACCGGTTGGCCTGCCAGGGGATGACGGCGTCCACGCCACATTCGACGGCTGCTTCGATGGCCTGGATGTCGCGGTCACCTTTGGCTAAGGCCTGCACCAGGGTGACGATGGGCGCGGGTGCAGGTTCGCTGACGACGGCCTGCACGTCTACTGCGAGCGTGTCTGCGCCTTTCCCTCCACGACCAGCAGCACCAGCAGTGCTACCAGCACTGGCATTACCGGCGACGACGCAGTGCAAACGGATCCCTGCCCCGTCGCAAATGTCGATGCGTTCTCCGGTTTCCCGGCGTTGCACGACGGCGGCGTGTCGGCCTTCCGGGCCGTCCAGCAGGTAGCGCATCCCGGGGGAAACATCGGTCAGCGAGCCGGGTGGGGCGAGGAATACTGGCGCAGACATGGTCGGTTTGGTCTTTAGCGTCCGGCGAGTTTTTCGCGTAGCCGGGAGAACATGCCAGGGTTGGCGGCGTTGAGGCGGGGTTGAGGTGCTTCTTCACCGCGCAGGGTGGCCAACTGTTTGAGCAGGTCAGCCTGGGCGTCATCAAGTGCTGTCGGAACCTGAACTTCGATGTGTACGTGTAGGTCGCCGCGGCCGGTGGAGTTGAGTCGGCCTACACCCAAGCCTTTGAGGGTGACGTGTTGGCCGGGCTGAGTGCCGGGGCGAATGTCTACCTGTTGCGGCCCGTCGAGGGTATCGAGGGTCATCACAGTGCCTAGGGCGGCGGTGGTCATGGGTACGGGCAGGGTGCAGTGGAGGTCGTCTCCACGGCGCACAAAGTGTTCGTGGGCGCGTTCGCGGATTTCTACGTAGAGGTCGGCGGCTGGGCCGCCGCCTGGGCCTACTTCGCCGCGGGCGGCCAGGCGGATGCGGGTGCCGGTGTCGACGCCTGCGGGGACGTTGACGGCCAGGGTGCGGCGTTGACGTACCCGGCCTTCACCTCGGCAGTCGTCGCAGGGCTGCGGGATGATGGTGCCGTAGCCTCCGCACGCGGTGCAAGGCGCGGTGGTCATTACTTGACCCAGGAAGGATCGGGCGACTCGTTGCACATGCCCGCGGCCCTTGCAGGCTTCGCAGGTGGTGATGGTGCTGCCGGGTTTGGCACCTTTGCCGGTGCAGGTGGTGCAGGCAACGTAGGTGTCGATGTCGAGTTCTTTGCGGGCACCAAAGACGGCGTCGGCTAGGTCGATGTCGAGGCGGACTAGGGCGTCTTGGCCACGTTGGGCGCGCGGCATGGGGCCTTGGGTGGCACCGCCGCCGCCGAAGAA
>JAITCK010000172.1 GCA_031283115.1 Cellulomonadaceae bacterium
CTGATTGCGCGTCAACGCATTGAACAGAGTCGATTTACCCACGTTGGGCAACCCAACGATCCCGATAGTAAGAGCCATAGTCCCCTAGTTTACGGGCAGCCCCAGGCCACAGTGACCGCTCAGGCAGCCATCTGTACCTCTGCTCAGGCGAAAGATTGGACTTGCTGGAGGAGTTCGGGGGATCGAGTTTCGATGGTGCGTGCGCCCCAACGCACACCGAACATGAGGACGCCAAGGCCCACAGCAAGGCCAACAAGCAGGGTTACCCAGCCGAGCACAAGAGCCGTCGGGCCTGACAACACGACAGACAAGACAGCCAGCACCAAGGCTGGCAGGCAGACCAAAACCGCCAAACCCATGTTGATGGACTGGGCAACCATGGTTGCTCCGGTAGCGCCCTGCGGCTGCTTGAAGGGGCTCTCCCCCGGTTTAGCCACGGGATACACCCACCGGGACGACGTCGCCGATGACACGCCCAAGGAGGCCAGCAGGGTGCCCAAGCTGAGGCCGAGAACAGCGGGCAGCCAACCCCACTGGCCGCTCAACCATAAGGGGATCAGCGAATAGAGGATGACGATAGGGGTTCCTGCAACCAGTACAGGGATTACTCGACCCCACCGGTCGGCGCGGCCAGGCAGGCCGGTGGCTACATGGAGGCTGAAGGCTGTGTAGTCGTAGCCGATGTCGTTGGAGATAGAGAAACCGAGAATCCAGGCAGTCAGGGGGGCCAGCATGGACATCACCGGCCCTGTCACGGCGGCTGCCTCGGCGCCGCCAGAGTTCATTCCCACCAGCATGATGACAGGCAGCATAGGCACCACAATGAGTGAGCCGGAGTAGCGGGGGTCACGCAGCCAGTAGGTGGCCGTGCGGGCGGCCACTGCTCCTGTGCGACTGGCCGGGAAGCGGTCGAAAAAGCCCAGCCCTTTGACTCGTTCCCGCTGGGCGGTCACACGCGGCGGACGTTCCAAGGACCTCCGCATGGACCAGTCCCACAGCCAGGCCAGCAGTAGGGCTGACGCGGCAAGGACAGCCAGACGTCCGATAGCCACCAGCCAGGCCCCGTCGTGCACGGCAGCGGCAATCCCCCAAGGTGCACCGAAGGGTGTCCAGGCGGTGACGGCAGCCAGGTCGGTCAGGGTGTGGCGCAGGTGTTCGGGCGATGCCCCGGAATCGGCAATACGCTGCGCCAGGAGGTTGATGGCAGGGCTGAGGGCCAGCAGCGGCACAAAGGCGGCCAGGGTGAGCACTTCGCGTGACCGCCGCGATTCCATGAGCGGGGACAGCAGGGTTGTCCAGGCTCGTGCCCCCAACACGCAGACGGCGAGGCCGCCTGCCGCACCGATCACCCCGGCAATCAGGGCCAGCGGCGAACGTAGCCAAGCCAGTGACGTGCCTGCGAAGGTCAGGGCGGTGGCGATGCCAGGCACGGAGATGGCGCCAGCGACTGTCAGGCCGGTCAGCAGGGTTCTGCGCGGTATGGGGTAGAGGACAAAACGTTGCGGGTCAAGGGTGGCGTCTACGCCGTAGAGAAAGATGGGCAGAACCCACCAGCCCAGCACTGCTACGGCGCCGAGAACAACCAGTAGGTCTCCGGTGAGTACAGGGTCATTCCAGCCGCCCAGCAGGGAGGCGACCACAACAGTGACGACGATGCCGAGGGCGTAAAGGGAGCCGAGAACCAGGCCGATGGTCTGCCACACGCTCCTGCGGAACGTGTTGGCCATGAGGGTCAGTTTGAGGCGGACGAGTTGCGCAACCATGTCAACGACTCCCCCTCCTTGCGTCCGCCCACCAGGTCAACGAAACGGTCTTCCAGGGTTTGGTTGCCGCGCACTTCATCGACGGTTCCGGCAGCCAACACCAGGCCGTTGTTGATGACGGCGACGTGGCTGCACATGCGCTGCACTAAGTCCATGACGTGCGATGACACGATGACCGACCCTCCGCCTGCCACATATCCGGCGAGAATATCGCGGATGTTGGCGGCACTCACCGGGTCCACCGCTTCGAAGGGTTCGTCAAGAACCAGCACGCTGGGGGCGTGGATCATGGCGCAGGCCAAGGCCACTTTTTTGGTCATACCTGCCGAATAGTCGACCACATACTTGTCGCGGGCCTCGACTAGGTCCATGGCGGCCAGCAGGTCTTCCGTGCGGGCCTGTACAGTGTCACGGTTCATGCCACGCAGCAGGCCCGCATAGGTGATGAGTTGGGCGCCGGTGAGGCGGTCGAAAAGGCGGACGCCGTCGGGTAGCACACCCAACTTGGCTTTGGCGGCCAGCGGGTTGCCCCACATGTCGATGCCGTGCACGTGTGCGCTACCGAAATCGGGGCGTAGCAGGCCGGTCGCCATGGACAGGGTGGTGGTTTTTCCTGCACCGTTGGGGCCGACTAGGCCGTAAAAGGATCCGGCGGGCACGTCAAGGCTCAGGCCAGCAACGGCAGTCTTGTCCCCAAACCGCTTCCAGAGCCCCCGTAAGGACAGGGCTGCGGCAGGGTTGGGTGGCGGGACAGGCGGCGCGGCGGGCGCGGGCAGGGGCGCCCCAAGGCTAGTGGTCACACTAGGGGTTTCTAGCACGAAAAAATCTGCGTAGTGCGTGCTGGGCGTATCGCTGCCTTGTGCGTTGTTGCGGCAGTGCGCTGTGACCGCAACAGCCCGCGTTTTTCTGCAGGCTGTTGCGCTTCAACTGGCGGTGGTGTCTTACAGCCAGTCGACTTTTTTGAAGCGGCGGTAGAGCAGCACGGCGGCAAGCACCATGAGGGCGAGGGCGAAGGGGTAGCCGAACAGCCAATGCAGTTCCGGCATTTCTTGGAAGTTCATGCCGTAGATGCCTGCGATGAGGGTGGGGGCGAGGAAGATGGCTGCCCACGACGAGATTTTCTTTGCCGCCTCACCTTGCACTACAGACACTTCGGAGAGTTTTTTCATCTCTTCGTTTTGCTGCTGGGCTACCAGGGTGGCGTGCACTTGGAGGGCGTTTTCGAGCATTTGCCGGAACTCTAGGGCCCGCTCGGATACGGCGATCGCGTGGTCGAGTACGTCACGCATTTGACGGCGGATCTCCACGTCGTCACTGCTGCCTGCACTTGCTGCGGCTGGCGCGGACGGTATGTCCGATGTGTGGGGTTCGGGTTGCGCTCCAGCGACCGGAGATTCAAGGAAGACTGTACCCAGTTCAAGGTCGCGGGTCATGGTCACCATGGGTCCGGCGGCGCGCTGGAAGGCGATCACTTCGCGCACCAACTCGTAGATGCGCTGGGAGACGGAGGGGTCTTGGGTGAAGAGTTGGTCTTCGATTTCGTCGATGTCGTTTTC